>CAISTY010000174.1 GCA_903888515.1 Akkermansiaceae bacterium
TGCCGCACAATGCGACCGCCGAACAAGCCGCCGAGCTGACCCCGGCCCGCTTCGCCGCCGCGCTGAGCGCCGAAGCGCAGGAAGTCGCCTAACAAACGTCTCGCCGCCCAGCGGGCGGGGGGACGAATTTAGGACGCTTACCTTGATGAGGACGTCGCCGGAAGTTGTCAGACGCCATGGGGCTTTGTCCTCGTTCCTCTCGGACCATGCGGGGTGTCATTTTCTCCGCCGAAAATGAAGTTGCCGAGAGCCCTCCGGGCGTGGCGTGGCGGCGGGGAGGGACATGGGACGGAGAATCCTGTTTATGGAAATCTCACAACCACGGCGGAACGTTCCTCTGGCCGTTCATCCCGGCGCGATTTCCATGCCGGTTTCCAGCGAGGCCGCCGGAAGGAACATTCTCAGGTTTTCCGGTCCCACGCGCCGGAAGCCGTATCTCGCGTAAAATCCGCTGACCTCCTCGTTGGAGGCATCCACGACCAAACCCACACCGCCCGTGCGGGCAATCGTTTCCCGGGCCAATTGGCGGGCCGTAGCCACCAGCATCGAGCCGATGCCCCGTCCATGGGCGGCTTTTGCCACCGCCAGACGTCCCAACAACACCGCGGAGACCGACTGTCCGGGCAGCGCCTTGGGCACACCCGGCCATTCCCCTGGCTTCGACGGTGATGTTGGACAACGTGAAGTAGCCGAGCACGGCTTTCGGTGGCAGGGCGTCCGCCGCGACCAGGACACGGGTCACACTCACTCCTTTCTCCAAATGGCTGCTGGCCGTTTCACGCAGGTAACGGTCCACCGATTCCAAGCCGCTGGCGAATTCCGCCCGCGCATGGCAGTCGGCCAGGATTTCAAGAGCGTATGACGACATGGCGGGCGGCCAGCTTCGCAGCATCGAGCATCGTTTGATGCGACTTGGGCGGCTTCGCGATCAGCGCGGCGAGATTCGCCGCCTCATTCCGCGTCAACTGCCAGCGGGCATCCGCTTCGATGACGCGATCCGCCCTGTCCGCTGCCGCATCGTGGATGAACGCCGCCACGGCGACCCCGCGCAAGGCCGCCGCATACTCGATCTTTTCCGCCAGACCGGCCGGAAAGCGTGTGTTGATGCGCTTGGTCGGCGCTCCCTCAGGGCGTCCCCGGCGGCCAGGAACTGTCTTCGATTTCGTGTTCACGCGTGGAGCCTATGCCGGGCGGGCACTCGGTGCAATTGTTTTTTGGTGCCATTCAGACACCGGACATTTAGATTCCGCTTCCCCTCAGGCCGCGAATCCGCTATCAGCCATTCAAGCTACCCCTGCGATGACCGCCGTCCTAACAGCCCCCGCCGCAATTCCCGATCCGGAGCTTTCCAGCCCTCGGGAACGCGGAAAATCGCCAACCCCCATTTCCCCGCGTTCCGGTCCGGCCACCGGCTTTTCCAACGGCCTTCACCGGGAAAGCAATTTCCTAGCAATTTGATGCGATCCACGCCTTGGCGCGGCCACCAGTTCACCACGGGCCGCTGATCGCCTTCGGCAAAGGGGCCGCCGGTGTGCTCTGCCTGGTAGAGGTCAACGCCCGGCAGTTTGACCGGGCCCGGGTATCTAGCACGGTTGAAGAAGTCATACACCACCGCCGCGGCCACGCTGCACAGGCATGCAGCCACCGCAGTCAGGGTCATTAATCTTTGGGTTTCCGGAGGCGGCCGCCATCACCTTGTTGGTGACGGTGTTTCGAAGGCGCATGGTGACGGCTGCATCGCCGGGGGATGCGGTGGTCATGAAGACCATGGCCACATCGTTGGCGGGATCGGCCAAGCCGATGACGGTATCGACGCCGGCATGGCTAAACGTTTGCGCGGAGGCGACGTTTCCAAATCCGAACCAACTTTCTTTCGTGGTGCCCCGCAGCAACCAGCCCAGACCCCAGAACTCATGTTTGGGAACCTGGCCCGCAGTCACGGACGCATCGATCTGCTTCTGATATTGAACACGGTGCATTTCCTTGAGAGCATCCGGCTGGATCAGGGTCTTGCCGTTCCATATGCCGTTGTTCAGATGGAGGTTGAGCAGTTTCAACATGTCGTCGGTGCGTGCGAAGGCGCCTGCGGAAGGATGACCGAGGGATTGCTCATGGTCGGTATCCATGGGCCATGGATAGGATTTCGGTTTCGACACCAAGGCGATCGGCGCATCCCCCGTGGGGATTCGGAAGGTAAATCCGGAGTCCAGCGGATCGAACAGGCGTTCTCGGCAAATATCGTTCCAAGGTTTGTTGCCTGACACCCGCCGCACCACCTCGGCGGCGATCAGCATGCCGCTGTAACCGTGATAGGCCGTACGCGAACCCGGCACCCATTCAACTTCCATGGCGCACAGTTTGGCGATGGCCGTTTTCCACTGGCTTTCGCTGTAGGTGGGGATGAGCGGCGCGGCGCTGAGGCCTGCCGAATGGGTGAGCACGTGTCGTACGGTGATGCTTTCCTTGCCGCCACCGGTGAACTCGCCGATGTACTTCGATACGGGCACATCGTAGTCCACAAGTCCGTCCTGATGCGCCATGACGGTAATGGTGGCGGTGATCGCCTTGGAGAAGGAGTACATCATGTTTCGGGCAGAGGCGTCGTAGGGGATGCTGTCGCGGTCCGGTCCCGAGCAGATGCCCCAGTACTTCTCGACAAACTTGCGTCCGCCGCGCGTGGCCACAAGTGCCGCACCGGGAAATGTCTTTGCCGCGAACTCCTTGGAAATGAAGTCGATGGCTTCCTGGAGGGCTTGCGGGTTGACGCCCACCTGTTCGGGGGTGACCGAAGCAAGGGATTCGCGTCGTGGCACCGGTCCGCCACGGGCAACGTTCAGAATGCCAATTCCGACGGTGCTGACAGCCGCGCGTTGTAGAAACTCCCGTCGGTTGAGATTTGAGTTGTATTGCATGGTGTGCGCTGCCTCTGGTCGTTTGGAAAATCGTACCCGTGTGGTGGGAGTATGGCAAGGCAATTGCTCTTGGGGGGCGTTGCAAGAGCAGATGGCCGGACCGGAGGTTCGGCCACCGGCTCTTCCATCGGCCTTCACCCCGAAAGCAATTTGTGAAATCACCTATTTTTTCTGGCAAACGGGTTTTCTTCCGCTTGGCGTGATAGGATACGCGGTTGAGTCAGTATTGTGAGCGATGTGAACACTTCCCCGGGAAGTCATCAGCCATCAGATCCCACCCTGCCAATCATGCAAAACGTCCCCAAGCTCCTCCTCATCACCGCCCTCCTGGGCACGCAACTCAGTGCGCAGACCGTTGCCAACAAACCAGTGCATTTGTTCATCTTATCCGGCCAGTCCAACATGGCCGGGATGGATCCAAAACTCGGCTTCGAGCCAGAGGCCGCCCTGTTGTTCCCCAACGCCACCGTCGCCCACATCAAGATCGCCACCGGCGGTCAACCGATCCGCAGCTGGGTAGCCGAGTGGAGCGAGATCGCGCGCAAACACGGCATTGATCCCGCCACGGTGGGTGCCGACAAACAGAAAAGCACGATCTTCTACCAGCCCATCCTCGACCAGTTCGCCGGATTGCTCAAACAGTACCCTCATCCCGCATCGGTCACTTTTTGTTGGATGCAGGGCGAGCGCGACGCCAAGGAAAACCTCCAGGCCGCCTACGGCGATGCCTTGAAGCAACTGATCGCAAGCCTGCGCCGGGATTTGAAGCAGCCGGACATGAAATTCGTCATCGGCCGCCTGAGCGACCACAAAAAAGCCGATGACGTTCCATGGGAATCGGTGCGGCAGGCGCAGGTGTCCCTCGCCAAGAGCGATCCTCTGGGTGCCTGGGTGGACTGCGACGACCTCAACAACCAAGTGAACAACGGTGTGGCCTTCGACGACCTCCATTACACCAAGGAAGGCTACGAACTCCTCGGGCGCCGCTACCTCCGCCAAGCCAAGGCGCTCATCGATGGCAAGAAGCCCGCAGAGAACGGTCGGCCATGACACACACCCATCAAGGCATGCCCACCTTGCCGCGCGGAACGGATTTCTGGTATATAATAACAACGGTTAGCATAGTCCTGCTCGCGAGTGTGTTGGTCGGGGCTGGGGCAGCGACTGCGGGTGATCTGGCCGGCAGTTTCGCCCAGCCGCCATATTCAGCTAGACCGTGGGTGTATTGGTACTGGATGCAGGCAAATGCCACGCGCGAAGGTATTACCAATGATCTCGAAGCAATGGCGAAAGCCGGTATCGGCGGAGCGTATCTGATGCCGATCGGTCACCATGGCAACAAGACGCTTGTCAAGCCGCCGGCAAACCCGTTGTCCGAACAATGGTGGGATCTGGTCGTGCATGCGACCAAAGAGGCTGACCGCCTCGACATGCGACTGGCCATGAACGCCTGCGACGGTTGGGCATTGGCGGGAGGGCCGTGGATTACGCCGGAAATGTCGATGCAGGAAGTGGTAACAACCTCGCTCAACATCGACGGCGGCAAACCCTTCACAGGCAAACTCGCGCAGCCCGCAGCGCGAAGCGACTATTACCGTGAAATCGCCGTGATGGCCTATCCCGCGCTCGTAGGCGTGGACATCACTTCCACCCACCTTAAACCCAAGGCCTCCACGAACATTGCCAATTTCGATCCGCAACCTCTGGTCTCCGGCGCGGAAAAGCCGCTGAACCTGCCTGCGGAGGGGTGGATTCAGTACGAGTTCTCCGAGCCCTTCACATGCCGGTCGATCAAGATGACGCCCGATCAGAGTTCGGCCTTTCAATTGCATCGCTCGGAGGTGCTCGCAAGCAATGACGGCAACACGTTTCGCTCGCTGGGACGGTTGAAGCCCACCGAGTTTCACGGATGGCAGGACGGAGGCTTCGGAGCCACGCACGCCATCGAAGCCACCACCGCGCGGTTTTTCCGCTTTGTATTCGACAGTTCGGATACAAAGCCGCACTCGGAAAATTGTGAAGGAACCAAAGTTCGCAATCGCGGTCGGCTCGGTGCCCAGCATATCGAACTTCGTTCGCAGCCGGCCATTAACCACTGGGAAGGCAAGGCCGGTTTCCGCTGGCGCCGCGGCGCGTGGACGACCGATGCGCAATGCCCGAGCGCGTTGTGCGTTCAGCCCGAAAGCATCGTCATCCTGAGCGACAAGATGGACGCCGACGGCACGCTGCGCTGGACACCGCCGCCGGGACGCTGGACGATCCAGCGAATCGGCTACACGACGACCGGCGTCTGCAACGGGCCGGGTGGCACGGGCTCGGGCTTGGAATGCGATAAGTTCAACCCCAAGGCCGCCGAAGTGCAGTTCAACGGCTGGTTCGGAGCGGCACTTAAACGGGTCGGTCCCGAACTGGCCGGCAAGACCATGTGGATCAACCACACCGACAGTTGGGAGGCCGCCAGCCAGAACTGGTCGCCGCTGTTTAGGGCCGCGTTCATCGAGCGCCGCGGCTACGATCCGTTGAAATGGTTGCCGGCCATGAGCGGCGTGCCTATCAAATCGCCCGAACTCTCCGAGCGTTTCTTGTACGACGTGCGCCGCACAATCGCCGATCTGGTTTGCGAGAACTTCTACGCGCCATTCTCAAAACTCGGTCGCGAGCAAGGGGCCGCCTTCAGTGCCGAAGGCATCGCACCCACGATGATGGCCGACGGCATGCAGCACTTCAAGTACGCCGACTTCCCTATGGGCGAGTTCTGGCTTAATGGCGTTAATCAGGACAAACCGAACGATATCAGCGACGCCATTTCCGGCGGGCATATCTACGGCAAACCGATCATCGGCGCCGAGGCCTTCACGCAAATCCCCATGCGTTGGAACGAGGATCCATATTGGCTCAAGCCGATGGGCGACTTCAATATGGCCAAAGGCATCAACCGGTTCGTGCTGCACGTGTGGGCTCATCAAGCTTTCCCGGAGAAGCCCGGCCCCGGCGTGACGTTGGACGCAATCGGAACATTCTTCAGTGGCACACAGACTTGGCACGAACCGGGACGCGCGTGGTTCGATTACCTGCGGCGCTGCTCTGCCATGCTTCAGCAGGGGTTGCCTATGGTTGATGTTTGCTATTTCACCGGCGAGGAGCAACCAGCCCGCTCGTACCTGCGAAGGGACTTGCCGCTGCCGCTTGGCGAAGGTTACTCGTTCGACAGTATCAACCGCGATGCTCTGCTAACCCGCGCTTCCGCCAAAAACGGTCGGCTGGTGTTGCCCGACGGCATGTCGTACCGCCTCTTGGTGCTTCCTGCTACCGATCATATGACGCCGCAGCTTGCCGCACAGATCGGAACCCTCGCCAAGGCGGGCGTGCCGATCATCGGTCCGCGGCCGACGCGCTCGATCAGTCTGACCGACTATCCGAATTGCGACGAGAAGGTTCGCGGCATTGTTGCCGACTCGTGGAAATCGGTGCGATCCGGCGCGACGACACAAGAGGTTCTCGACGAACTCGCTTTGTCGCCGGATGTCGAGTTTCCCGGCGTGGACCTAACGCCGGTGTTGCGCCCGCAAATGGAATACACGTCGCCGCCGCTGGTGTGGAATCACCGAACGACCGGCGAGGCCGATATTTACTTTCTATCCAACCAGGAAAGACAGCCGCGCAGTGTCGAGGTTGCCTTTAGAATTACCGGCCGCGTGCCCGAGCTTTGGGATCCGGCAACCGGAAGCACCGGTGACGCGGGCATTTGGCGGGAAGAAAACGGCCGTACGGTTGTATCGATCCGCTTTGCGCCGACCGATGCGGTGTTTGTCGTCTTCCGACGGGACTCGGGCAACGCCGATCCGGTGGCACGGATAACGCCGTCGGAAACCGCACCTCCGCAATCCGTCCTACAGCCGTTGTGGATCGAAAATGATCGGGCGTGGGCTTCGACCGATGGGACTTGGAAGTTGACTCATCAGTCGGGAAAAACCACGAGCATCTCGGTTGACGACCTGCCCAAGCCACACATGATCGGCGGGCCGTGGAGTGTGACTTTTTCACCGGGACGAGGCGGGCCGGACAAAATCGAATTGGCCGAACTTCAATCTCTTGGCGAGCATGAGAACGCCGGTGTTAAATACTTTTCGGGCACGGCCAGCTATCTTTGCACTTTCGATTTGCGGAACGTGCGCCAGGGTGAGCGTCTGTTTCTCGATCTTGGTCGTGTGGCCAATCTGGCCGAAGTGACCGTCAACGGGAAGAAGTTCGGAGTGCTATGGAAACCGCCGTTTGTGGTTGACGTTACCGACGCTGTGCGACCGGGAAAGAACACGCTGACCGTCGCGGTAACCAACACGTGGCGTAATCGGCTGATCGGCGATGCGTCGTTGCCCGCCGAAGATCGTATCGGGTGGTCGCTGTTGCGCGACAAGTGGTTCGCACCGAATACACCGCTGGACCCGGCCGGCCTGTTGGGCCCGGTGAAGTTGTGGACCACCCGAGGAAGTCATTTGTAAAACGTTGATAACCAATGATCGGATTGTTGTGCAATGGATTGCTTCCTGACCACCAAACGCCACTCGTGCTTCAAAATCAGGAAGTGATTGTGAAATCACATGTTTTTTTGGCAAACGGGTTTTTCTTCCGTTTGGCGTGATAGAAAACGCGGTTGAGTCAGTATTGTGAGCGATGTGAACACTTCCCCGGGAAGTCATCAGCCATGAGATCCTACCCTGCCACCCTCTGTTGTCCGGGCGCGTTGCTCGCCATCGCGGTTTCCCCCATGCATGCCGCCGAAGGACTTACGGAAACAGCGCACCTGAAAACCAACCGATGAAAACCAAACTCATAGTCGTGGCGGCGCTTGTCGGATGGGTATCTGCCGGTGCCGCTGCGGACGATTACGATTTCTATGCCGGGCTGCGGTATCCGGGCGCGAAATTGCGTCCCGACGTGGACATCTACAAGGTGAAGGAGGCGGGCACGGGCGACCCGAAGGCCTACGAGCGCCGCGAGGTCGATTGGTGGCCGCGCAAGGGCGTGGATATCATCCAAGTCGCGAAGGGGATGCCGTTGCGAACCTGGACGCTGCGGGCACCACGGCTCGCAACCGGGACTCATCAGTTAGAGGCGCATCTGGTCGGCTTCCGCGGCATGGGCAACACGATGAGCGGCAGGTCGGATGGCGGGCCGATCGAGCCGGGCGTCGTGCTGCGCCTGCCCGACGGCAGGAAGCGTTGTTTCGTGCGGGGCAGCTTCGGCGAAGAAGACAAGAAGTACATCATGGACTTGTACCTCAAGGAGATGAATCGCATCAAGGCCGGCCTCGACAAAACCAAGCGCGTCAAGCCGTCCAACGCCGACCTCCGATGGCCTAACAACGCCAAGCCGGGCGATCCGGGCACGATGCAGGTCGAGTCCGAACACTTCATCTGGGTGTCCGGCAGCCAGGGAGGTAGCGATGACGACCCATGGGTCAACGCCAAGGAGCCGGATCGAGGGAAGTGGTATCGGGACGGTGCGGTGGAATGCGCGGAGTACTGGTGGGCGCTGCTCGAATATGCCGGCAACCTCATGTTTTACTGGGACCGAAAGGAGAAGTTGAAACACGAAATCACTGTGGCCGGCACCAAGCGCAACGGTCACGAGGTCATCGCCGGCTATGCTGGCGGCGGCTACGGCGGATGTATCCTGAAGGGTGCGGGCGGCGGTCCGTGGGCATCCGGACTGTGGCATGAGTGGGGCCACGGGTCGTTGTCGAACAGGGTGCGACTCGGCGGCGGCGAGGCCCAGGCGGACGCGCACCAGTGCCTTGCCGATCCAAGCTCGCTCAAGGGCAACGCTCATATCCGCGCACCCTGGCGCAATCTTTTTTTCGGGGGGGGTGGATACGGACACACGATCTTCTACATCATCACGGGCGACGACCCCAACTGGGGGTACGCATGGTTCACATGCCTGCCTTATGGTGCGGATGAATGGAGCGTGCTGCAAACCGTGGCACGCGTCGGCGAACAACGCGGGTTGTTCAAAAACGGCGTCCGCGGAGTGGGCGACATGGTCGGTGAATACGGCGCGCGCCTGGCAACCTTCGACTGCGAACTCGAGGACCTCCTGACCAGCCACTACTTCGCACCCGCACACAACTGGCTCGAAACGGTTGACGGCGCAAAAGGCATCTATCGGATTCCGTGGGAGGATGCGCCGGAGCCGTTCGGCCTCAATATTGTGCGGTTGGTGCCCGGCGATGGTGCCGGGAAATTCACGGTGGATTTCATGGGAGTGCACGATCCGGATTATTTCAGTGACTGGCGTGCGTGCATCGTCGCCGTTGGCCAAGACGGCAAGCGCCGTTACTCGCCGATGTGGAACAAGGGCGCGATGACGATGGCGTGTCAGCCCGGCGACAGAGCCTACTGGTTGACCGTGACCGCAACGCCCACGGCACTGTATACCGGCAACTCGGGACAGAACCTTTACACCGGGCGCCACGCGTACCGCTACCCGTGGTCGGTCCAACTGTCCGGTGCACGGCCCGGCACGCCGCACGATACCCGCGTGGATCCGGCAGAGACTGATCTCATGAAAAAGGGCAAACGCCATTCTAACGGCGGCGGCTGGGTAGCCGACAGCGCGAAGGTGGCGGCCACCGCCTATATCGGGCCCGCCGCGAGGGTGCTTGGCAACGCGCAGGTGTTGGATCATGCGATGGTCGAGGATTATGCGGTCGTGACTGGCGACGCGCTGGTTGCGGATCACGCGCGGGTCAGCGGCGCTGCCATGTTAGATAAGCGCGCCAAGGTGATTGGCCATGCGCGCACATGGGCCGCGCTCGGTGGTTCGGATGTGGCGGACATCGTTCCCAAGCGGGTGGGTGCCGAGAAACTTCATGAGTACGCATTATGGGCGAATTATGCCATGGATCGCCCCGAGAACACGCTGCTGGAGGATTGGTATAGGTTCCCGCACAACGCCGGCATACATTCGGGCCCGAATCTGAATGGCTATCTCTACGGTCAGCCGGCGTTCGTGGTGGACGGCGATCATCGCGGATTCCGCTTCGATGGCAAAACCCAGTTCGGCGAAATGTGCCCGCGCCTGGCCGATCTCGGCGCGATCACCATCGACATCATTGTCAAGTGCGAGGGCCAGGCTGCGCAGACGATCTTCGATTTCGGTAGTTCCACCACGAACTGCTGCGTGTTGAAAACCGCGCGGAATGGCCAGCCCGGGTTGGTGGCCACGGTGGACGGCAAGACCGTTGTCTCGCTGATCGCCCCAAAACCGCTGCCGCAGAACGAGTGGGTCCGCCTGCGTGTCGAGATCGACGGCATCAAGGCGGCGCTCTGGCTCAATGGCAACAAGATCGCGGAGATGCCATCCAACTTCCGGCCGTGCGACGTCTTTCCAGGCGGCAAGGAAAAGCGTAACTTCCTGGCGGCCTCGCGCGATGGCTCGGGCCACTTCAAGGGCATCATCGACCGGGTCGTGGTCTATCATGCCGTGCACAACGATTTTTCCAAGGTGCCCGACCCCCTCCGCGACGCGCCCATCCGCCCCACCGCCGAAGTGGCCGAGACCTTCGAAAAGACGCTCGGCAATGTCGCGGAGAGAAACAAGCAAATACAAGCCGGTGTGCAGAAGATGACCGAGCCCTACAACAAACTTAAGGAGCGGCAGGACGCCCGCATCAAGGAGTTGTTAGACAGGGATCCGGCATATCTGGCCGCAATTGTGGAACTTGAGAGGGTCAAGAAGGATTCGAAAGGAGCGGCGGACATGGCTCTCAAGGTTGGGGCTGCCGAGAAGGCGTTGGGGGATGCGAGTGACAAGGCGCTGGCTCCCTATCTTCCCGAGAAGCTCTGGACCGGAGGCTTTGCCTACGCGGGGTTCAGAGGCTACTACAACACCCCCTATCGCCTATACATTACGGATCATGTCCAGACTTTGGTCAGCGGCGGGCCGATGCGCGAGGATCCCGGGTCTTTGAAGGGACTGGCGGAAACTGCTGCCAGCAATAAGGGCTGGAGCACAAGCATCGACTGGGACTGGCGCATGCGTCAGGAGATCGATGGCACGATCAAGGATTTGCCACTGCAGGAAAAGTGGCTTATTAAAGCACGCGGCCCGGTGGTGACGGATCATCCGGCCCGGATCAAGTGAACCTGAAATGTCGCAATACAAGAAATAGCACAAGAAAACAAACACTGGAAACCAACACACCATGAAATCATACCTCATTCTATCACTGACGTGTCTGCCGTGTTGCCTGGGATTCGCCCAGACAACGGCGGAACCATCCGCCGCGCGCGACCGTATCGAACCGGTCCGCCTATCGACAATTGAACTCGGCGGCTTCTGGAAACAGCAGAACAAGCGGCTGACGGAACAATGGCTGCCGCATTGCATCCGGCAGATGGAAAAAGGTGGCAAAGGCCAGGAGTTGCTCAATCTGGTGGCCCTCGGCCGGGTGGAACGGGGCGAACCGGTCGATTGGAAATATACTGGCGCGCCATGGAGCGATGCCTACGTTTACAACACGGTGGAGGCCATCTGCCTCGCGCTGGCGATCAAGCCGGATGGCGATGCCGATCTCACCGGCGCACAAACGCAGCTCCGCGCCAAACTCGACGAGTGGATTCCGATCATTCTCGCCGCACAGGCCAAGGACGGTTACATCCACTCCTTCCATGTGGTCAACAAGCGCCCACGCTACAGCAATGTCGGCTGGCATGAATTCTATGTGATGGGTTACTTCCTCGAAATGGGAGTGGCCCACTACCGGATGACCGACGGCAAAGACCGGCGGCTTTACGATGCGGCGGTCCGCTGCGGCGACCATCTATGCGCCACCTTCGGTCCGCCGCCGCTGCGGACCTGGCGTAACGGCCATCCGGGAATGGAATACGCACTCTGCCGTTTGGGCCGCCTGGTCAACGAGGTGGCAGGCACGGGCAAGGGCGATAAGTATATCCAACTCGCCAAACATTTCCTCGAACACCAGCACGAGGGCGATAAACCGACCCCCTACAATCAGTCGGACAAACCAGTGCTCGAGTTGAGCGAGGCGGCGGGCCACGCGGTGCGCGCCACATATTTCTACACCGCCATGACCGACATCGCGCTGCACACCGGCAGTGCCCCTTACCAGCAGGCGGCCGACCGCCTGTGGGCGAACGCCATCCACAAGAAACACTATATCACCGGCGGCGTGGGGGCGTCCCACAAAGGCGAGGCTTTTGCCGGCGACTACGAGCTGCCTAACGACGGTTACTGCGAGTCATGTGCCGGCTGCGGCCTGAGCTTCTGGTCCGACCGCATGCACCGCTTGCATGCGGACGGCCATTACCGCGACGTCCAGGAGCGCGTGCTCTATAACAACCTGCTCGGATCCGTCGAACTGAGCGGCACGAATTTCTATTATCAAAATCCGTTGACATCTAACAAAGCACGCCATCCGTGGCACGGGTGCCCGTGTTGCGTCGGCAACATTCCGCGCTCGCTCATCGCGATCAAGGACATGATCTATTCGCTCAACCCGGCTCGCACCGAACTCTACCTCAGCCACTATGTGGACAGCGTGGCGGCGCTCCCCGAAGTCGGCGGCGCCCCGCTGCGCATCCGGCAGACCACCCGCTACCCGTGGGACGGCGAAGTGACGGTGACGCTGCACCCGGCGCGGCCGGGCGCCTTCACCCTCAAACTGCGCATCCCCAACCGCACGGAAAGCGCATTGTATTCCGCCACCCCCGATCTGGCCGGACGCTTCACGGTGCGCGTGAACGGCAAGCCGCAAACGCCCAAGATCGAACGCGGCTATATTGCCCTGCAAGGCGAATGGAAGGATGGCGACCGGGTGGAATTGTCGCTGCCGATGGATGTGCAACGCGTTCATTGCGACAAGCAGGTAGTTGCCAATCGCGGACGTGTGGCACTCCAACGCGGGCCGCTCGCATACAATGTCGAGGACGTGGAGCACCCGCAAACAGCCGCCGCAGTCATCCTCCCACCAGAGCTGCCGCTCAAGGCGGTGTGGCAGGAAGGACTACTCGGCGGTATCACGACGATCGAAGGCCAGGGCATCAAGGCGGTGCCGAACTATGTGCGGCTCAACCGCGGCGGGGCGTCGCAGGTGTGGCTGCTAGAGAAACCCGAATAAGTCACCTGACATCTCCCGCAACGGCTGGAAAACGCCATGCCAATTGACTTCCCTATCAGAACCGAATCCTGCTTGAATCAACAATTCCAACCCACATGATGATACACCTATGAATCCGCAAATCAACCGAAGATTGTTTTTGAAAACCACTGTTGGCGCCGGCGTGTTCAGCCAGTTCGGCTTCAACATCCTGCACGCCCAAAACAAGGGTGATAAACTCCGCTTGGCCATCATTGCCACCGGCGGTAAAGGTGGATCGCATCTCCAATGCGTCCAGCGGGCCGGCGACATCGTCGTCGCCCACTGTGACATCGATGCCAACCGCCAGGGCATGGCGCCCGGCACATGGCCGGCGTCCAAGTTCTATCAGGACTACCGGCGGTTGTTTGACAAGGAGATCAAGAATATTGATGCGGTGATGGTGGCGACACCGGATCACAGCCACTACCCACCGACGGCCATGGCGATGGCGGCGGGCAAACATTGCTACACGCAGAAACCGCTGGTCCACACCGTCGGGGAAGCCCGCCAGTTGCAACTGGCACTTGAAAAGCACAAGGTGGCAACACAAATGGGCAACCAGGGGCATGCCGGTGAAGGCAACCGCCTGATCTATGAATATGTCAACGGCGGCATGCTCGGTGATGTGACGGAAATCCATTGTGTCACCAACCGTCCGATCTGGCCGCAAGGCGGCCCGCGTCCTGCCGGTGAAGACCCGGTGCCCGCCAACATCGACTGGGATTTGTGGCTTGGGCCGGCCCCCGTGCGCCCGTATAAGAATGGGGTTTACCATGACTTCAAATGGCGCGGGTTTTATGACTTTGGCGGTGGTGCGCTGGCCGATATGGCCTGCCACACCATGGACAGTATTTTCTGGTCCATGAACCCGGGTGTGCCCAAAAGTGTGGAAGTGATGGAAATCCACCAGCACAGCGACGACATGTTCCCGTCCGGCGCCATTTTCCGCTGGATCTTCCCCGCCGGCAAACTGCCTAACGGTAAAGCCCGCCCGGAACTCACCATTTACTGGTACGAAGGGAAATTGCTCAAAGACGGCAAGGAAGTGCCCGCACTTGAACGCGTCCGCCGCCCTGCCAAATTGGAGGAAAACAAGAAGATGCCGCGCAGTGGCAATGTTTATTTCGGCTCCAAGGCGGATCTGCTCATTCAAGGTGACTATGGCGACAGCCCGCGCATTGTCACCGGTCCGGACGAAGCGCCGGCGGGCAAGCCGCCCCAACTGCTGGAGCGCAACCCCGATGGCGGCGGTGACTACGGCCAGTATGCCGAATGGCGCCGCGCCTGTGTGGGCGAAAAGGACTGGAAGCATCCGGGCTCAAACTTCACCTACGCAGCCCCGTTCACCGAGGCCATACTGTTAGGAAACATCGCCCTCCGCGTCGGCAAAATCGGCGAGAAACTCGAGTACGATGCCAAACAGATGAAATTCACCAACAACGCCGAGGCCAGCAAGTATCTCAACAAGACCTATCGCAAAGGTTGGGAACCAATCGGATTTGCCTGATTTCCATACCCCGCCATGTCAGCCAGGAAAAGGAAACTCAGGGGCAAGAGCGTGATCGGCATGTTGGCGCTTGGTTTGAAAACCCCGTCGATTCTAACGACCATGGCGGCGGCTTGCCTGACTGCAAGCGCGCCTGCCGCCGAACACGACTACTACAAGTCCCTGCGCTACCCGGCCAAGCTCGTGCCGGGTGTCGGTCTGGACAAGGTGGAGCAGGAAGGCGGCGCCGACGCCACCGGCTACCAGCGCCGCACCGTGCAATGGTGGCCGCGCCAGGGGCAGGACATCGTGGACATCCCTGCAGGCGCGCCGCTGCGAACCTGGACGCGCAACAACGGAAAAAATGATCAGGAGGCGCTGGCCGGTCTTTGCCGGAACTGGACGTCTTCGGACCCCGCAATGTTCAAGGCGCACCTGATCGGTTTCCGGGGCTTCGGCACCTCGACTCCCATGAAAGGTCAACCGCCCCATATTCCCGTTGCAGTACTGCGCATGGAGGACGGCAGGCCAAGGGCTCTAACAAATTACGGGCCTGTCACCCAGATGGTCAGCCGCGACGACCATGACTTCATTCACAAGATTTGGATGGAAGCATGGCTGAAACTCCATGCCACGGTACCTCCCGACCCGCGCGTCTCGCGTTCCGAAGAAGCGATTCCCGAGATGAAGCCCTACGATGCGGTGCGTCCTGCATTCAACGGAATCGAGTGGCGACAAGGCGACAAGTATCCGCAGTGGTGCGAGACGGGCGAGTGGATCTTCTTCGAGACCCCGCACTTCCGCATCAGGTCTCTCAAGACAGCCAGGGACTCGGGCGGTTGGGTGCGGCCGGAGGACCCCGCTCGTCAGACATTGAACCATAAGAACACCTTCGAGCACATCGAGAATTTCTGGACCTATGTGCATGCCATGGGTGCCTCGATGCCTTTCTGGCGTCATGAGGGCCCGAAATACAGATATGTCATTACCGCCACCTCCAGCGGCGCGGGAGGTGGTTACGGCGGCTGCGGGATCGGCGGGGCCAGCCTCGAGGCGCTGTCACACGAGTTCTTCCACGGCCACGACTGGGGGGGCTGGGACCAGAACGTTTTCGGCGAGACCTCGTGCAATGCGGGGGCGCACTGCACCTTGCCGGGCGAGTTGCAGATGTTCAGCGGCAATTTCCGGCATCCATGGCGCAACGTGAATGTGACGAGATACCAGTCATCCCTGTGGTGCTTTGTTCTCGGCGACAATCCCAACTGGGGCTATGGCATCCCGGTGGTGTCCGCCAGCCTCGCCGGCGCCACCGAACTCTCGGCCTATCACACCATTGCCCGGCTGGGTCAGCAGCGCGGTCTGTGGCAAAACGGCGTCAAGGGATTCGGCGATTTCTTCGGCGAATACGCCGCGCGCATGGTCACCCTCGACATGGTCGAACAGGACATGCTGCGCAGCAAGCACGGCATGCCGGAGATCAGTTATGTCTATCCGGTGTACGGCTTGGAGAAGACCTATCGCATCCCCAATTCCGAAGCACCCAAAACTTACGGATTCAACATCATCCGCCTGGTTCCGGAGGAAGGCGCCAACGAGATCGTGGTCGATTTCCACGGCTTTCACGACCCGCAACTGCACAGCGATTGGCGGGTGTGCATTGTTGCCGTCGATGACCGCGGCCGTGCGCGTTACAGCCCTTTGTGGAACAAGGGCAGGATGAGTTTTGGTCTGCAGGCGGCCGACCGCCGGTTATGGCTGACTGTTGCCGCCACGCCCTCGGCCTTGTGTCTGCCGGGCGGCTCGCAGGCCGGATCGATCAGCGACTATTTGGACGGCTTCCATGCCCCGGCTTACCCATGGCAGGTGACCTTGACCGGGTGCGAGCCCGGCACCGCGCACCGCCAGCAGGGCGATGTGATCAATCATGATGAACTTTATACCATCAACAACGGCAACAAATATACCGACTTCAGCGTGAAGCACGAGGTGCCCGTCCCGCTGACGGACAAGGACGGCCAGCTTGCCCGTGATAAGCTGTTAGATATAGCTGTGCGGATCAAGGCATCATCAGCCGCCTTTCAGGAACTAGTCAAAGCGGGCCGGTACGATGAGAATGGCTGGTGGGAGAAGCGCAAAACCGAAACGCTGGGCGATCTCGCCAGGCGCGTCGAATTCCTGCAGAAGAACGCCATGGGTCATCGCCACGCCAACGGCGGCGGCTTCGTGGCGGACAATGCCCGCGTGGCGGCGACCGCCTATGTGGGGCCCCATGCGATGGTGCTGGACGGTGCGCAGGTGAAGGACCAGGCATGCATCAAGGAATTTGCGGTCGTGATGGGAGACAAGACGGTCGTTTCCGGCAATGCCAAGATCGGCGGCAAGGCGTGGGTGTGCGGTGATCTCAAGATCGGCGGCAACGCGCGTATTCTCGAAAGTGCGACCATCGTTACCTTGGGCCGCAAGCGCTGGTCCATCATCAATGGCGCGGCCGAGATCACCGGCAGCGTGGTGATCAAGGGCGACCCTTATGTGAATCTGTGCGACACGACGGATCTGATCCTCACCGGCGGCCTCGTGGCCGACTACGGCGCCACCCTCAAGAGCACCCAACCCGGCACCTTCAGCGTGGGTAGATTCTGCGTCGGTGCCGAGGTGAGTCAGGGCGTCGATGACGGAGCCCTCTATGCCAACTGGGAGTTCGACCAAGCGCAGACTTTCCTGCTAGAGGATTCCTACGTCAACAACAACGGGATTCTCTACGGCAGCCCGCAATTCACCACCGGGGACGGGCGCAAGCACATCGTCTTCAACGGCGTGAATCAGTATGGCGAAGCACCGCCGTCGGTAGCCGATTTCGGGGCGTTGACCATTGATATGCATATCAACCGCAGCGGCCCCGGCAAGGATCAGCGGCTCTTTGATTTCGGCACCGGCGCGGAGGAATGCTTCTATCTTGCCACGACCGGCGAAAATGGCAAACTCGTCCTGATAGCCAAACATGGCGGCAAGAGCCACACCCTCGACTCAGCCGCAGTTGTTCCTCCTGACAAATGGGTGGCCGTGCGCGTGGCCATGGACGGATCCAACGCCTCCATCACCATCGACGGGAAACAGGTCGCCAACGGAAAGTTCGAATTCAGCCCGCGCGAGGTGTTCATCGGCGACAGGCCGGAGGGGAATTTCATCGCCTGTGCCAGAAACCGGACCGGTTTCTTCCAGGGAAAGATGGATCATTTCCGCATCTATCGCAAGGTCCACGAGGATTTCAACGCTCTGGGCAGAGTGCCCTTCGCGCTGACCCAATCGGTTGGCAAGGAATCCGTCGAGCAAGCGAAAGAGGCGTCCGCGGCCTGGGATGAGTGGAGCAAGAAGAAGACGACCGAACTCAACAAGACCTTGGGGCACGACGCCTACGGAGAAAAAATCAAAGCCCTTGAGGAGCGCAAGAAACAAACGGAATCAAAAGAACAGATTGCGCAAATGGACGCGGAGTTGAAAAAACTGGCCGAGGAGAGGCATCAAATTTGGTGGCAGGTCCGCCGTGCGATTGGCGGCAATCCGTTCTCGTCCTTGGTGGAAGCGGACAACATCCGGGCGTTCCAGGAGAACCGGAAGTATCACACAACCGCAGACTGGGACGGCAGTACCCGCGAGGAAGTGGCAGGCAAGGTCACACCGGAAATGAAGGAGTGGCTGCTGCGCGTCCGCGGCTTCTAACCAACCGATGGGGGAAATGGAGCCAACATGAACCACACACCATGGGCCACGTCGCCGATCTAACACAAATCGTGGAACCTGGAGTGACCTTGCCGACCCGGCATCCCCGCGGGCTCAGCACGTTGTTTTTCACGGAGATGTGGGAGCGCTTCAGTTATTACGGCATGCGCGCCTTGCTGGTCCTGTTCATGGTCAGGGAGGTCAGCAAGGGGGGCATGGGACTCACCGACGAAGTGGCCACGGCGATTTACGGCCTCTACACCGCAGGGGTCTATCTGATGGCGCTGCCGGGTGGCTGGATTTCCGACCGCATTTTCGGCGCCCAGAAAACGGTTTGGTATGGCGGCATCATCATTGCTCTCGGGCATTTCACGCTGGCCATGCCATGGACCCAGACGTTCTACCTCGGCTTGATCCTCGTCGTGATCGGCAGCGGCATCCTGAAACCCAACATGAGCGCGCTGGTGGGTGAACTCTACCCGGAGGGCGGGGCCCGCCGCGACGCGGGCTTCACCATCTTTTACATGGGCGTGAATCTTGGCGCGGCACTCGGACCCATTGCCTGCTGTTATCTCGCGGAACGCCTGAGCTGGCATGCGGGGTTTGCCGCGGCAGGCGTCGGCATGGTCCTGGGATTGATACAGTTCAGGTTTTCCAAACACCTGTTAGGAAGTGCCGGCACCGCATCTCCCCACCAGCACAAGCGTCCGGGCAGCGTGGGAATGGGGATTTTGGCCGGCATCGTGGCGGCGGTGGTGGGACTGATCGCGTTATGCCTGACGGGCTGGATTGTTATCTATCCGCCAGCCATTGCACGCTATGCATCGGGTGTCATTGTGCTCATTGCGGCGGTCTATTTCGCATATGTGTTGTTATTTCTGGGTTTGGATCGTGCGGAGAAGAAGCGGATCGCCTTGATTCTGGTGTTGTTTCTCGCCTCGGCCTTGTTCTGGGCCGGTTTTGAACAAGCCGGGTCCTCGTTCAATTTGTTTGCGGAGCGCTACACGGACCGGGTGATCGACATGACCGGTTTCGTGATTCCGGCTGGCTGGTTCCAGGCGTTGGGTCCGGTGTTTGTCATCACGCTGGCACCGGTGATGGCGTCGCTGTGGGTGCTGCTCGCCCGCAAGAACTGGAATCCCTCGATCCCGACTAAATTCGGCCTCGGGCTGCTGTTTCTGGCGCTCGGTTTCGTTGTCATGGCCGCCGCATCCGGGGTCGTCGCCTCGGGCAAACCGGTCATCCCCGTATGGTTGGTGGCCACCTATCTGATCCATACCGTGGGCGAACTCTGCCTGAGCCCGGTGGGACTTAGCTCGGTGACCAAACTCGCCCCGCGCAAGTTGGTCGGACAAATGATGGGCTTCTGGTTCCTTGCCACGGCCCTCGGCAATCTGATAGCCGGATTGCTGGCCGGCACCTTTTCAGTCGATGCCATCCAGCAGTGGCCAGACATGTATTTGAAAATCACCGTGCTTCCCATTGCCGCAGGTTTGCTGCTGATCGTCTTTTCCAGATTGCTCAAGAAACTCGCCCCGGATGTGAAGTGATGCCATCTTTAGGAAATAATGCGCAATGGAGCGGGACGCACCTTGCACGGTCTGGAGCAGGATGCTCCAGCTACGCTGCGAAGTGGTATGATGATGCGGAATGGCCTCACAATGTGGCAATACCCGCACGGATGATATCCGTCGAGATACCGAGCGCCCAGGCGGCGGCAACCGCCGCCAGGATGTTTTCAAGTTGTATTTGACCGCACACCTTGTTAGACACCGGCAACTCCGCCAGCATGAGTACCACACCATCCATCCCGCCCTGACTCATGACGATGCCGCCATCACGCACCAACACGACCCGGCCACCCAGGCTCATATGTTCGGTAACAGCGGGTAACGGATCGGTGGCGGCAAAGAAAATCACCTCCCCATCGCAATACCCGGCCAATTCCACTACCCACGGATCCGTACCATTCAGCACCGCGACGCCCCCGGGCAACACCACGTCTATCTGGGTACGCACCACGTTGCCGACCTGTTCCGCGGTTGCAATGTAATGCGGTCCGGAATGACATGCGGCTTCCATGTTGGTAACAATGCCTACCTGGCAGCGGTCATAGCCCAGACCTTCCGTTAGAATCATCTCAATGCTGTTTTCAAGCACGGCGGCGGTGACCGAACGGTTGCACAACACTTTTTGCGCCGATGCCCAATTCGCGCAATCGTTCTTGTCCACCACACGCTTGTCAAATGTCAGTCCCTCGCTGCTGGCAAGACCCACATAATACCCGGCCAGCTTCAGCAATCCGGCCACGATGCGCGCCACTTGTGCTTTGCCATGCGTACCGCAAATTCCGATTACAGGAATACGACCGCTCTCCTGGTCGGAAAACAGGCTGTCAACGATGGCCCGACCCACCGGACGGGGTTGTCCGGAAGCAGGCTTCAAATGCATCAACAGGCCGGGGCCCGCATTGATTTCAATGATCGCGCCGTCTTGCTCTTCTAGCGGACGCGAAATATCCTCCGCTACCAAATCAACGCCGGCGATATCCAGACCGATCATGTGAACCGCGCGGGCGACCAATGCCGTCACCTCCGGATGAACCTGATCGGTCACATCAGCCATCACATTGCCAGTGCGCTGGATCAACACCTGCGTGCCGGACGCGGGCACCGAATCCGCGGTGTATCCCTGACGGGTAATTTCAAACAGCGCGGCCGCGTCGTCATCCAAATCCATCAAACTGAGCGGGAAGTTCTCACCGATGCCGCGACGTGGATCCGTGTTGATTTGCTCGTCTATCAGTTTTCCAATTGACGAACGCCCGTCGGCGAGCAGCGAGACCGACTCGCCCCGTGTTGCCGCCTCCAGTCGACCGCCAACGAACAGCAACCGATATTCGTTGCCGTGGATGAAGCGTTCAACAATGACTTCACTACCCTTTTCATCGGCGAGCTGATAGGCGCTTGCGACCTCCTCGCGTGTCATCAAGTCGGTAGTGACGCCGCAGCCATGATTCCCATCGGACGGTTTCACCACCACCGGCAGGCCGATGGCTATTGCCGCCTCCCAGGCATCCTCCGGACTACTGACAATCCGCCCTACAGGCACCGGCATGCCGCACGCCTGCAACAAAGTCCTGGTGAGATTCTTATCCCTGGCAATACTTTCGGCGATCGCACTGGTCTTGTCGGTCTCGGCCGTCCAAATCCGTTGTTGCCGCGCACCATAGCCCAATTGCACCAGATTGCCTGCCGTCAACCGGATTGAGGGAATGTCGCGCTCGTCAACCGCTGCGGCGACGATGCACGCGGTGCTGGGACCCAGACAAAGCGTATCCACCAAATCGTGCAGTTGGTGGCGGATCGCCGCCATGTCATACGACTGGTTATGGATCGCCGCGAGGATCAGATCGCGTGCCGCATGCAATGCCGCACGGCTCACCTGCTCGTTGCGCGAACGTACCACTACTTGATAGACACCGCGCACCGGGGTGCCATGGGTTTTGCCAAAGCCGCCTTGCATACCGGCGAGATTTTGCAGTTCGATCGTGACATGCTCGAGGATGTGGGCAACCCCGGTTCCCTCGCGCATGTGTTGCAGGAAGCCCCCCCGTTCACCCGTGTCGCAGCGGTGCTCGACGAGTGTGGGTAGCCATCCGGTGAGGCGTTCGTAAAACCCGGGAATCGTATGGGTCGCTGAATTCTCCAACACCCCGATATCCACCCATGCCTCAAGCACTGGACGACACCCCCAGATGTTAGGGCCGCGCAGAGGTAATATTTTGAGAAAGTCCATCAGACTGGTAAGTTGGCCGGTTGGCCGCACGAGTCTAGGTGCCATCCTTTGCCCCTGTAAAGGCCGGGATTTGCTTATCGAGCAACCATTTCCATTCCCACTGGCCGTTCCATGTGTGTTGTGTTTTGCCGTCGGGCGATTTGGTGAACTGAACGCCGCTTTTCATCCGGTAGGCGGCACGCAAGCGATCCCCGGTGAGGTTGATCACAAAGAAACCGACGTCGGCATGACCATCGTTGATGCAATTCAACTTCTTGTCCTCGCCATCAGGGGCCCAGGTGCTTACTCCGGTGCCGGTATGGCCGTACAGATAGAGCACCACGTTGTAGGGTTTGGCCACCTGATAGAACGCGGCCCAATCCTCGGCGATCCACCAGTTGGTGTCGAATCCGCAATGGGCCATCAACACCACCGGTCGGCCGCTGGTGCCAACGTCGCGTGCAAGATCATCCTTGAGAAATGTCCGTGCATTCTGCGGATCGTGCCATACCGGCGAGTAGTGAACGCGTGCGTTCTGTTTGTCCGCCGGATAGAAATTGAGCTGCACGAAATGCACGTCGTCCCAATTCCAGGAATAATGCAGGCCGTTTTCCGAGATGTTGGAAATCAGTTTCTTCTCCTTGCGGATCAGGTTGCGTTGTTTGATTCCGGCTTGTGAACTGAAACCTTTCTTCTCCTTGCCGATGGGCGGGCCATCGTGATTGCCCCAGCCCTCGAACACCGGGTATTTGACCAAGCCGTCAGTGCCGTCCAAGCCGAAATCCGCTAGAAAAAGCTGGTATTGTTCGGCGCTGAGCTGGCGGCCTTTTTCGGCGCGGTCCCCGTCGTCGATGAGGTCTCCTAACAGCACCACGCCGCGGGGCTTGCCGATCTTGCCGGGACCGAGTTTGTCCGGCCATGTGAGTTCTGAAATCCGGTTCATTTCCTCGACGGATGCGCGGTTGAGGTCGTTGTGACAGCCGCCCCGGTGGTCCGGTTCGCGGTAATGGGTGTCCGAGGCGGAGAGGAACGTCACGTCGCGGGTCGGGGGTGCGGCCAGGATCGCGCACGGCACGCAGGCCAGCAGGGTGCTGTGCAGAATGGGGTGGCGGTGTTTCACGGGAGTGATGGTTTGGGGCGGGTGGTTGGTGTCGCAGGTGTTGTGGTTACAGGGCCGGCTTGGAATTTCTTGCGCGAGGTCATGCCCCAGGTGTCGTCGGTCTTGCGTTCCGCCACGGTGAGTTCATCGGCGGTGAGGCGAAACACGAAAAATCCGTGGCTGACCGGGCCGTCGTTCTTCTTCGGGTCTTTCTGCTTGAAGTGGGGCGGATGATAGATATCGATGCCTTCCCACTGATAGATGAACGGTTGGTGAGCGTGGCCGTGGAGAATGGCGATCACATTCCGGTCCTTGATCAGTTCGAGGTAGCGGGTCCGGCGTTCCTCGGGCCACCAGTTGAGGCTGTGACCTTTGTCGAAACCGAAATGGTGCATCAGGATCAGCGGTTGTCCGGGCCGGGCGTGCTTTGCCAGCACTTCCTCCAGAAACTCCATACTGTATTCCGGGTCATACGGCCGCGTCGTCGAGCCCGGGGCGATGCCGAGGTTGACGAACAGGATGCCGTCCCAGTTCCAACAATAATGCAGGCCGTTGCTGGAGATTGCCGTCAACCCGACGCGCTGCGGGTTGCGTTCGCGGATTCCGTCGCGCACCGGGGTTTTCGGGCCGCCATCGTGATTGCCATAGGTCTCGTAAACCGGCCAATGCAAGCGTCCGTCCTTGCCGGTCAAACCGTAGTCCCTGACAAACATCGCCCATTGTTCCTTCTTGCCGTCGTTGGTGGCGTCGCCAAGGTGGACCACCCCGCGCGGTTTGGCCACCGTGCCGCCGATTGCATCCGGATAGGCCGTGCCCGGCAGTTGGTTCATCTTGTCCACCAGCAGCGGCAGCGTTTTGTCCCCTTCCGGGCTCAGCCCGTAATGGGTGTCGGAGACCACATAGAACGTCAGGTCGCGCGCGGGTTCGCCGCCCGACGCCCTGGCAGGCAGCAGCGGCATGCCCGGAACCGCACATAGCAAGGCAATGGCAAACCATTGGAAAATCGCCGTGTGCCACCTGCATGGCAACGCCGCCACCCTGGTTCCGGATCTCATGCGTATTATTCGGGACATCGAAGCTTGCTGTTAGATATTATATTTTCACCGGTCGTCGGTCCGGAACGGCGAGGCACCCGGGATGAAGAACCTCTACGAGGCTCCGCAAGTCATGCTTTCAACGGTTCGCATCTTGGTCAATCCGATTCGCTCAATGAACATGATGCCGCCATCGACCAACGACCACGGCAACTCGCGCCGGAAAAAATGTCGGCAGACACTGTCAAGATGATCACCTCTCGAGCCGGGACAGCGCTCATCGGGCTGTTGCGCCCTTTCGTGATTCATGCACCGGAAAGCCAGCGACGTACAGCGTTACGGATACGGTTCGACTTTGACGCGCAGGAACCCCCTGACTCCCCGCGCGGGCACCGGACCACTCAGCCGGAAAGTCCGATAGCTCCAACCGGGGTCGAGCGCGGGCATGCCTGCCGCACTTGCCGGTGTCACTTCCGTGACGACCTGATCAAAGGTTGCCAGATTGTTAGATCCCCCGATGGTGTAAACCACGCCGTCCACGGTGGCCGTTGGAGGCGCTCCGCTGAAGACCGGGGCGGGCGCGGTGCCCCGCACCGGCAGGGTCAGCACCATGGCCTGCTCGCTGCCAAGCGTCTCGATGCGTGAGCGCACCTTGCCGGAGGCTGTTCCGTTAGACGGATGGCCGTTGGTGGCGAACTCCAGCAGGTTGTTCTGGCCGTCCTTATCGGGGTCCTTGTCCGCACCCCTGTCTCCCGTAGCAAGGCCGAACGCCGGATTGCCGATCCATGCCTCAAAGGGTGTTGGGTTGGCCGTCACGGTCAGGATTACGGATTTGTTGTCGCTGCTGATGGAGATAACGCCCGTCACTCCGCCGGCCACGCCGCTGCCGCCGGTATAGGACGGGGTGGCGTTGACCGTGCCGCTGATGCCGGCAGGAGCCGAAACCAGGGTATAGACACCCGCGTTCAAGGGCGTGCCGGTGACCACCGTGAACGTTTTGTTAGCCAACACCAGCGCGGCCTGTGAAACCGTTAGAGACGGATGGGTGCTGTCAGTACCCGACGACTCCCCCCCCCAGGTCAGCATCAGCGGCTGCGCGCCCAGATTGATCGTGCCGCTGGTGGCACCTTTGAGGGTGGCGGGGCTGGCCGCGCCGCTCGCGCTCAACGCGGTGCTGGTGCTCAAGATATAGGGAGAGGTTTTGGCCGACACATCGAAGGTCGCCCCGGCGGCGATGGAAATGCGCGACGTGTTTTGAATGGAACCATTGCTGCCACTCAGGGCGAGTGTGCCCACATCCACCGCCGTCGGGCCGGTGTAGGTGTTAGAGCCGGTGAGCGTAAGTTTGCCGGCGCCTTTCTTGGTCAGGCCGCCGGTATAAGAATTGGCCGTCAGCGCGATGTTCGCGGCGGGAACGGTCCCGGGAGTCCCCAAGTCCCCTCGGATCAACGTGATTAGGGGTTTGACCGTGTAGTTATTGCCGGGGTTGGTAATGACGAAGCCGGTGATGTAGCCGCTGGAGTTGATCGTGGCAACGGCGCTGGCACCCGATCCCGTGGTGTCCCCGGACGCAGTATCACGAGTGATAAACACCCAAGGCGGACAGCCATTGTTATACATCGTCCCGGTCAGACCTGTCGTGTCGATAGCGCTGACACCACTGCCAGTGGGTGCCAACAGGGCTTGGGCCACCGTCACGTTCTGGGCGCCGGTGTTGATCGTGGCCCCTTCCCAGATGCGGAGGTTTTGGGTGCTATCGATCCCGTCAGTGACCGCCGAAGCGGTTAGATTGATCCAGTCGGTCTGCGGGCCGGCGCCCGTGTACGTGAGCGTGCCGCCGTGGAAGTTAAAGTACGACTGCCCGACGCCCGTCCGAGTCGCACCCCCGGTGATGATCCCGCCAACCTTCAGAAGGCTGCCGGACCACAGGTTGTATGCGCCATCAACCTCATGACGAATGGTGGCTGCGCCCTTGACCGGATCATTGTCGCACAACCTCAGGTTACCACCTACCGTCACCGTACCGCCGTGCTGATAGACCTGCACGTGGACGCGCGCACCGCCCGCATTACTCCTGTTCTGGTCATTGATTCTTTGCATCACGTACATGTTGCCGGGGGTGGTGAGTTGAGCGGCATCCCGCACTTCCAGCACGGTATTGTGACCGGTTGAGTCGGCATACTCGGCATTCGGCCCGAATATGACATTGGCGAAGGTGGCCTGCGCACTGTTCTGCATCAGGATATAATACGACTGTGCGGCTTGGGTCCAATGTGTTTCCAGGTTGCCGGTTCCGCCATTGATGGTGGCAGTGTCATTGAAATAGTATGCGTGAGAACAGCTATCGGCAGACCCCGTAATTCGAACCCCGCCCGTATTGTTAATCACGCTGGTGCCCCGCGCGATGACCTGACCCCCCTGGATGTTGATCCCCGCCGTTGTCAAAGTGGCGTTGTTGATGTCGAGCACGCTCGCATCGTTGGACAGCGTGGTACCCGTCACGGTCATGGTCGGCGCAGCGGCCACTGAATTATCCAGGCGCAGCGTTCCCTGACTGACGGTCAGCCCACCGAAACTGCTGCCCACGCTGGAGACGACCAGCGCGCCTGTGGTGCTGCCCGCCTTGGTCAGGGTGACGGCGCCGGTGATCGGGCCGCCCACCGTCAGGGTTTTCGCGGAGACGGTGACTTGTGTGTTGGTGTTCATCGTCACCGCGCCGGTGCCGAGGTTCAGGTCCCGGGTGCCGGCAAAGGTGAAATCGCCGGCCCATGTCTGGGGCGTCACGGTGGACAGCGTCACCGCGCCGGCACTGGTGTTGTCGATCGTGCCGCCGCTGATCGTGAACCTGCCGGTCCCGAGGGCCGTGACACCATTGATATTGAGCTTGCCGGGGTCGGTGCTGCGGATCACGCCGCCGCTGCCGGAGAACGCCCCGTTAAGGGTCACGGGCTGCGCTCCCTTGACGGTCAGGTTGAAGCCCCCGTTGGCGATCGTGCATGCACTGCCGATGACAATAGTCCCGGTCGCCGCATTGAGATTCGTGGCACCCGTCAGGGTGATTGGCAGGTTGATGGTCTGGGTGTTGGTCGAATTGTTGAGGGCGACGTTGCCGCCGGGGTCGCCGGTGAGCGTCACGCTGTTGCCGTTCAGCGTGAAGGCCGGGGCGTCGCTTTCGAACTGCATGCTGGCAAACGACCCGCCGGCGATATTGTTATTGAGAACAGCGCCGCCGGCACCGTTTGTTAGAAATGGCAGGATGTCACCGGTTGCGGGTGGTGCATCGTTCCAATTGGCCGGATTGCTCCAAAGCACGTCGCCGCCGCCGCCACTCCAGTAGGTCCCCGTGGGAAAGGGGGATATGACCGGGTCGCCACCACCGCGGGGACTCTCGGCGGGCCCGGTGTCGGTCGGCAAAGTGCTTCCGGGAGTGATCACGACTTTGTCAATGGTTGCGTCGTCCTCGCGCATCCAAATGTTGATCTTGTGGACACCGACGGACGGGACGTAAAAGGTCTGGCTGGCATGCCAAGAGTAGCCAGTCTGGGTGAAAGTGGTGATATACTGCAATTCGGGAAGTTCCTGCATGTCGAGGCCGGCGTGACAGGAATCGGCGTTATAATTCGCGCCATGGCCCCGGACGAAGAGCGTGTGGGCTCCAGCGCGATCAAACTTGACGTTGAAGTCGAGGCGAGGACTGGCGGTGGGTGCATACTGGGAGCTGATCTGTCTTCCCGCATCAGCAACCCTCATCCCGCCGGTGCCGCTGTAGCCAACGATGTCATTCACAAAAAACCAGTTGTTATTATAAAGCGTGCCGGTGACCTTCAGGTCATGGTTTTCGGCCTCCATCGAAATGGTGCCGTCCGTGGCCTGGGTGAAGTTGGGCGGATGAACGGTCGGGGTGGTGATGTTCGCGGGGGCGGAGTTAGTGGTGGTGTTTCCGAGCGCATCGCGCATCCGAACTACATAGGTGTAAAGGGTGTTGGGAACGAGGCTGCGATCATAGAATAACGGACTGGTCTGCCAACCGCTGTCGCTGCCGCCAGCATGACCGGTGGTTTCCTCGAAGTAATACTCGATTGGGAGGTTGCCGTCGCTGCCCGGAGTCGCCTGCATCATCACGGTGTTGCCGTCGAGTTGGGTCGGGAGAATCACGAACCCGGCTGGATTCGGCGTGGGCGGCTGGGTTTCCACCAACGCTTTCGACCAGACGACGAAGTTATCGATGCGACCGGCGAAGGCGTTGCCCGCCGGACCGCGTCCGATGTAGCATTCATTGGCCTGGACGTCCTCGAGGTCGTGGCTGAAGGCGCTGTTGCTGGCCCACTCGCTGCCATCGACGAGGAGTTTCACAGTGTCCGCGAAACCCATCACCTGGACTTTGTGCCAGGTGCCGGAGGGCAGCGGATTGGCGGCCCTAACAACCTGGGTGGCGCCGCCAATGGTGATGGAGAAGGCGAGCTTGCCCTGGCTGTCGCTCGGGCTCAACCAGGCCGCGTTGCCCGTCGCCGAGTTAGAGAAGTTGAGCAGGCGCTGACTGTTAGATCCGCCGCTCCACTTGACGTCGATTTCGATGGTAAAGGAATCCTTGAGGGCCACGCTCTGATGAAGGTCGACAAAGTCATCGATGCCGTCGAGTGAGAGCGCGCTGCCGCCGTTGTCGTTGACGTAGGCCGGGCCGTTGACGAGGTGGCCCCAGGTGGCGCCGTAGGTGTCCCAGACGCGGTAGGCATGCTGATTCTCGAATTTGTATTCCAGATAGAGCTGGTTGAACTCCTGGTCCAATTCGCCGACATGCTGGCCGCTGCCCCAACTCCAGACGAACCAATACCCCTTGTCCACGTCGTTGCTCTTGATGTAGTTGCCATCGATGATTCCGGTTCCGTGGACGGGGCCGCTGATATATGAATTACCCTTGCAGACCGCGTACTCCGAAATCCGGATTCCGTTATTGATCCATGCATGTTCCATCACGCGGGCGCTACCCTCGATGATCGCGTTGCCACGGATATGGGTGAAGTCGGTGACGCGCGCCTGGTCACGCACGATCGCGCCGCTCTCGATGATCGCATAGCCCGAGACCACCGCGCTGCCCTCGATCCGCGCGCTGCCGAACACGCGGGCATGGTCCAGCACCCTGGCCTGCGGCCCGACGTAAACGCTTGCGTCAACCCGCGCCGTTCCCGCCACGAAGCCGCCGCCATTCGCATGCGCGCCGTCGCTGGTGGGTGTGGGTTTTTGCCAGATCGAGGCCTTGGGAGTGGTGCCGCCGAGTTTCACCTGATAGGGAAACCGGTCCTGCGCCGGGCAGCGGTAATCCGTGAGCGGATCGTTCGCGAAGATCCCGATATCCATGATGGTGGTCGGCGTGGCGGAAACCACCAGATAGAGTTCCAGATCGCCGGCGAGCACCTGGAAGGATCCCTGGGCGGCCTTCGTAAAGATGTTGCCGTAGCGCGGCGAGCCGTTGCTTTGGACCGCCACGAACATCGCGCGCCAGTCGGAGCCGTGGACGGGGTCGATGAACCCTGTTAGGTCAGCGGTCACCGTGCCGGGAGTCACCACCAGCGGGCACATGTTGTATCCGTGCTGCTGCGGTGCGCGCCATTTCGGCGGTTCATACCAGCCGGCCGGGAGGTAAGGGACTTTCTGCAGCAGGATCAGGTGCGTGCGCTCGTTGTATTGCAGGCTGTTGTAGCGCGTCTTGTACTCCGGGTGGCGGGGGTAGTCCCAGGTCACGTTGCGTGCCGCCATGCGGACCCATTCGTCGTCGAAGGGGGTGGCGGGGTTGAGGTCCATGTCGCGCATCCCCTTGGGCGGATAGACCGAGCCGCCCGGAACCGAACTCCACAACCGCGTCGAGTAAAACGTGCCGTATTCGGGCACCTCCTCCAAGTGGTCCCAAATGAGGTAGGCATGATAGTAATTGCCGCCGGTGGACGGATAGACATGGGAGTGTTGAGGGCAGACATCCACCGGGTTGACGTGGGGATTGCCGCCATACGAGGGTCCGTAGTTGGCATGCGATTCCCACCAGTGGCCGGTGATGCTTCCCATCTGGTGGGCATCGACTCCATGCTGGAGTTCGTGGTCATTGAACCAGCCAGTATATGTGAATCCCCAACCGAAGCCGGTGTCGCCCGCGTAACCCATGAAATCCCCCCCAGTCCACTTGTTGCCGTGGTGGATCTTGTACTTGCGTCCGTCGCCGCGGAGAGGCTCGTTATCCGAGACGATGGGCATGTGGAAGGCCAGCTTGTGGGCCATCCAATCATAGGCGGTTTCACCTTGCGGCATCTGGATAGACTCCACCCGCGCCGCGATATTGTCGGCAGGGTTGGGATTGGCCGAAGGCGTCCAGATCGAGCGGAAGTGCTTGGACTCGCGCGTCTCGCGATCCGTCGGATGGCGGGTCGGATCCCCCTGCACCATATCGTCGAGGGCGTTGGCATTGATGTTATAGAATAGATAGGTCCCGAGCATCACTCCGCCGGCGAAATTGTGCGCGATGTCGGCAGGGGTCATCGCCTCGGTGTGGATGCGCACCGCCGCGATCGAACCGGTGAACGATTTCGCCCCGAGGTTGATGATGGCGCTCGTCGCAAACGACAGCGCTCCGGCCTGCGGCGCGCCGACCTGCACGTTGTCCTTGTAGAAAGTGATTTGCCCGCCGCTGGAAACCGCGACCAGATGCTGCCACGCCGTGCTGCCCGCCATGCCGAACTGGGCCGCCGTGAGGTCCTTGTTGGGCGTACCCTCGAAGCGCACCAGCACCTCGCCGGCCTCGACGCTCGGATTGCGCACCCACAATTCCACGCTCAGGACCCCATCGGCGATGGCGGCCGGCAGCAGGGTGTTGCCCTCGGTGATCATGCGCAGCTTGTCGCCCCCGTCAAATGTGAGCGCCGGCGATCCGCCGAGGTCCGCCACGAAAAGAGGATACTCGGTGGCCGGTCCGTCGAAACCGTAGCGCCCGAACGACCACTTGAAGGTCCCGCAGTTGTTCCAGTTCTTCACGACCAGGCCGGCGTCGCGCGTGACCATGAATTCGGCGTGGTTATCAATCGCCAACCGCCCGCCGCTTGCACCTTGGCCGACGTAAAGCAGACGCGCATCGGTCTGCTCGGCACCGGCATACATCGGGCTCGGCGCGGGAACCACCCCGGCGAACGCGCTAACAGGAAAGAGCAGGGCAAACAAGGGTGCAAGCAGGCTTGCGCAGGCCGGGCGACGGCGGCGATGAGAATGCGGGTGACGTGTGGCGGATGGCGAAGGCAGCGGATTGCGGGACATTTTCATGGCAGGGACATCGGTCGGGGTCATGGGCACCCGCAGGAAACCTCGTCCATCGCGCGCATCCTGCCATGAAAAAATCGCCCCGGCATGAAAAAATCGCCCCGGCCTTTTCCGCCAGGCTGATACCAGCGGGATCGGAAGATTCGGCAAGGCAAATACCAACCCATGGTCAGGCATGGAAAATCCGTTGTCCGCGGTTTTTTTAAAAAACTCCTTGATGAATCGGGGCTGGAAGCTATTTTCGCGGGGTAGGACTTTTCTCATGAATCCGGCTCCAACCACGTGTCCCGTGGCCAAATCCGCCGGAAAACACCGCTTGAATCGCATCCTTTCCAGTAGTTTCAGATCTATCACAACCACCACCCTAACACCCACCACACGATGATCAAAATCGGCATTGCCAGTGATAACTTCCGCCACGACGACCGGTCCCTGCCCTACTTCTTCAAGTGGTGCCAGAAGAACCAATCGCCCATCGTCGAATTGAACACCCTCAACGGGGACGACTTCTTCGAGGGCCTGGGCTTCTCTCCCGCCGCCTCGCTACAGTCGGACCCGCTCGCCCTGCGCCACGAACTCGAATCCTTCGGACTGATGGTCAGCCAGTTGGACTGTCATTACGCGCTGCATCGGTGGCAGTCCATTCCCTACCTGATCAACGGCATCAAATTCGCCCACGCCTTGGGCTGTCCCGCCATTGCCACCACCGACGGTGCCGAAGTGCCGCGCGGCATGACGCTGCAGCAGGTTTATGAACGCGCCGCTTATCACATCGGCGAGGCTTTGCCGGTGGCCCGCACCCACGGCATCCAGATCAACGTCGAGCCGCACGGCCCGTTGACTAACAACCTGGAACTGATGGTGAAACTGATGAAGCACTTCGACGACCCGCTGGTGGGCGTGAATTTCGACACGGCCAACACCTTCATCGCCGGCAACGACCCGGTCAAGATGACCGAAGCGCTGCTGCCTTGGATCCACCATTTTCATGTGAAGGACGTGGCGCCGGAACTCCGGGCCAACATCGGCAAGGACACCGGCATCGCCGCGAGCGACGTCCACGTCGGCCAGGGAATCAACGCCGACAACATCCGGAACATCGTCGCCCTCTTGAAAAAGCACAATTGGGATGGCGTGATGAGTCTGGAGTCCAAGGGCGAAATGAACACCCTCAAGAGCCTGGAATGGTTCCGCACCATTCTCTAACGCTTTCGTCATGAAACACACACTGACAAAACTCGTCACCCTCACCATCGTCGCCACCGGCACGCTCGCCCTCAGCCACTGCGCCAACGGGCCGGTGACCAACATGAACGCCGCCAGCGTCAATCCCCACCAACTTGCGGCGGACTCGCGTGCCGCGTTGAATGACCTCTGCCGCAAAAACCCCGGTGCCCGCGGGCTCAGAGCCAGTGCCAAGGGCATCCTCGTATTCCCCAACATCACCAAGGGCGGCTTTGTCGTCGGCGGCATGGGCGGCAATGGCGCACTCATCCGCAACGACGGCACCATCCGCGATTTCTATCAGACCGGCGGGGTTTCCTACGGCCTGCAGGCCGGCATTCAGCAATATGGCTATGCCCTCTTCCTGATGGACGACTCCGCCTTCCACAACATCAACCGCGCCAGCGGATGGGAAGTAGGCAGCAGTCCGAGCCTGGTCATCGTCGATGAAGGCATGGCGGCATCCCTGACCAACGCCACGCTCAACAAAAGCACCTATGCGTTCTTTTTCAATCAGCACGGCTTGATGGGCGGCCTCGGCTTGCAAGGAGCCAGGATCACCCGCATCCAACCCTGACGCGGTGCCAATAGTCGCCCGCAACCCGCGTGAAGCGCAACATCCCCCAGTCTGGCAGCCATCGTGCCGGCCCTGGACTTTTTTCCGGCACCCGTAGCCAGCTTGTGCGCCTCACGCGCTCGACGCCCTCCTCCAACCCGGCGCCACCCTCACCGTCACCAACACCGAAGACGGACTCGCCCTCCACCTCTCCGGCCGCGAAGCCCTCCGCCTCTACGACAAACCCGACACTGCCTTCATCGCCGCCCAATGGCGTCACGCCCTCCGCGACCTCAACATCACCGAGTTCTTCAACGCCCCCCGCCTCCTCAAACTCCTCCTAACCCTCCGCACCACCCCCGACCCCACCCTCCGCACCCGCATCCTAACCCTCGATCACGAAATCACCACCCGCGAACAAACCATCGCCATTAAGGAAGCCGAACTGAACGTTATCACCTACCAACTCTACAAGCTCACCCCCGAGGAAATAGCCATGGTTGAGGCAGGATGATCTACCGTGGCGGCGGTTTAAACCGCCATGCCAAATCAAGTCTCGCCACCCTAAACCCGTTTCTTTACTCTGAGCTCACCAACCATCATGTCCCCACGCATCCGCACACTCAAACTCAAAGGAATCAGACAGTTCCGCGATGTGACCTTCGATTTCACCGATCCGAAGACCGGACAGCCGTTGAATCGTATTTGTCTGATTGGTGGCAACGGAACGGGAAAATCTACGATTCTTCGTTTGCTTGCATCGGACAAAACCCTTGGAGTTCCATCTTCGATGCCTCGTTGGACGACAAGGCTGGGTGCGAATGCAGCCATGTATGTGGATTTCGAGAATAAGGATTCCAGAGCTTGTCTTTATGGTAATCCAAAACAAATGAAATGGGGTTCACGTAGTAATCCACTAGCCGCGCTCTGTGATGAAGAATTACCGGAACCAGTGCCAATGGGTAACACCGAGAAACAGAAACAGTGGATTGCAGAGCTACGGGATTTGGTCACCGTATATTGTCCGCCAGACGCGGAACTCGCGCCCAATTCTTCGAACATCACCGATCTTCCATCCGCGAATCTCAGCGTGGCGCTCACATTTCTCAAAAAACCTTTAACCAAATTCATGGTTGGCCAAGACAAGGTCGCGGAATTCTGGAAGCTTCTGATCGCACTCATCAAGGATCGCGAAGCACGCCTCATCGATTATACTCACCTTCCCGAAAACCAGGAACGCACGATCAGTGCGGTTCAAAAGGAGTTCCTGACTAAAAACCCGGACATCCTCAAGGAACTCGCAAGCTTCTGGGAACCGATTCTCATGCAAGCGGGCCTGAGGTTCGACTATGAGAAGGCCTCCCAACCCGTTCAACTCACCGACAATCTCAAGGCTTATATCTATTTGGCTGCTGAAAATGCGGTTCTTCCCTATGCGGAACTCAGCACCGGAATCCGCAGCTTCTTGTTCCGTCTCGGCCACCTTTATACCATCTTCCGTTATCACTCCGGCAAGGGCGGCATCGTCTTGATTGATGAACCCGAAAACAGCCTATATCCGGATTTCCTCTTCGACCTGCTCGCTCACTATGAGCAAACCGCTCCCGGAAGCCAGTTGTTTTTCGCAACCCACAGTCCGATTGTGGCAGCACAATTCAAACCCGAGGAACGTTTCATTCTCGAATTCGACCCGGATCGTGGCGTTGTCGTGAGGCGAGGCGTCACTCCCGAAGGTGACGATCCCAACGATGTTCTTCTCAAGGATTTCGCGGTTAGAACCCTCTACGGAGAAAAAGGATTGGCCAGTTGGAATCGATTCCGTGAATTGAACCGCCTCATTGAGACAGAGAACGATCCAAACACTCGAAAGTCGATGCTCAAGGAATACCTTGAGCTCGGCAGAACCTACAACTTCGATCCGCACAATGAACTTTCTGCATAAGGACGGTGCCGCGGTCGAACAATACGGTGACCTGCGGTATCCTCAGGATAGTGAAGAAGCCAGAGACGCCCTGATTGGTCTCCAGAAGGGATTTTGCGCATACTCGGAACGCCACCTGAAGCCGCTGGACAGCGTCGAAGTCGAGCACTTTGATCCCCGTAAGAAGAACACCCCCGCCGATGGCTTCAACAACTGGCATGCGGTCATCCGTTGGATGAATGCTCACAAGTTCAGACGGATAGCCTTGAGCTTGTCCTCATCGCCTTCGCGGAGCGGCTTCACCACCCCGATCAACCGGGCTTCGCGGATTTCGCCGGTGTGGATGTGTTCCTTGACGCTCACGTTCAGGGTCATCGCCCGATACCCTGAGACAATCGAAGGTAAAGCGCGATTTGCGTTCTGGAAGTGCGTGATTCGGCACGGCTGGCCGGCTTTGCCTGAAGGGGCGGCACATGAAGAGGAGCGCACCGTGCGGGCAAGGACGTTGGCTTAGAGGACCATCGTTACAGCCGACGCATTTCCGGTAATCTTTGGACTTCTCAAAGCGTCCGGCATGCGTCACTTTCCGTGCGTGTCTGAACCTGTTGCGCCCGCAATCGTGATTTCGCTCTACTCAGCGATGGGGTTGCTTTTTTTGTTGGTGGCGATGATGGTGGGGATTTCCCGCAGGCTGACGCGGATCGAAAGACGTTTGGCCGCAGGAGGTAGGCGTGAGGAGGTCGCCGCCCCGTCGCTTGCGGAAACCCCGGCGGGAGGGACCTTCGACACCTTTCTCAACGAGGATCCGGCCCGCCGACTCATGTCGAAGGGTGAACAATTCGCCGCCTATCGCCGATGGCGGCATGAGAACGGCCTGAATTGGTCGCATTCATGAGGAAACCATCATTGTCCTTGCCATGGCAAATATTTTTCCACGTTGGACCAATCAACTGCCTCTGAAAATCGCGATCTGCGCCGGGTCCGCAGTGGTGGGCGTGGCGCTCGCCTTCAATTATTATGCGACGCCGAAAGCTTTGGCGGCGGGCTATCAACCGGCGCAGCCGATTCCGTTTTCGCACAAGATCCATGTGGATCAGATCGGCTTGGATTGCCGGTATTGCCACTCGTTCGTCGAGGTGTCCGGCCATGCGAACGTGCCGCCGGGAAATACCTGTTGGAATTGCCACCAGCACGTCCAGCGGGAAAGCCCTAAACTCGCGCCGCTGCACCAGGCGATGGATCCGGCCTATCCGGGGTATGACGGCAAGCCGATCGAGTGGGTGCGCATCCACAAGGCGCCCGATTATGTCTATTTCAACCACTCGGCGCACTTGAGCCGGGGGGTTGGCTGCCGGAGTTGCCACGGCAATGTGCATGCCATGGAAGTCGTTTCCCAGGACCAGCCGCTCTCGATGAGTTGGTGCCTGGACTGCCACCGCGCCCCGGAAAATTTCCTCCGTCCGCTCGAGGAGGTTTGCAATTCCGGGCATGACGCGCAGACATATCTAACAAACAACCCGCAGCTTGGCGTGACAACTCCCCGGGAACTCGGTCTCATGCTCAAGGAGCGCTTCAAGGTGAAACCGAAGATCACCTGCACCACCTGCCACCGCTGACATATCCAACATGCACTCGATTTCCACCCTTTCCTGAAGCCGCACATGAGCAAACGCAATTGGCAACACCCCGCAGTTCCCGCCAACGAAACCACCGTCGTTTGGCGCGGTGCGGGCCCACTTGCCGACATCCCGGCCATGCACGAGTGGTGGGCGCGCGAGTTTCCGCAAGCGGCCACCGCAATGTCCGATGCGGGCGACGCGGAAACCACCCGCCGGTCGTTTCTCAAACTGATGGGCGCGTCTGCCGCACTGGCTGGATTCGGCATGGCCGCGTGCCGCCGCCCGGAAAGTCATATCGTCCCCTATACCAAGGCACCCGAGTGGGGGATTCCCGGCAAGGCGACCTACTATGCATCTGCCATGCCGCGAGCGCATGGCGCGACGCCGTTGGTGGTGACTACCTTCGAAGGCCGCCCCACGATGCTCGCCCCCAACCGCCTCCATCCGGATGCCAGCGGCACGGATGCCTTCGCCCAAGCCTCGGTGCTCGATCTTTACTCCCCATCGCGATCCCGCGAAATCCTCAACTCGGGCAAACCGGCCACACGCACCGATCTCATGGCCGCCATCAGCGCGATCGCAAGCAATCCATCCGCCAAAATCGGCTTCCTCTTCGCGGCCGACGATAGCCCGACCCGTGCCCGACTGACCAAGGAACTCGCCGCCAAGTACCAGTCCTCTAAATTCTATCAATATGAAGCGCTCACCGGCGAGTCCCCGAAGGCCCTCGGCGCGGGCGTGAAATGCCTCGCGGATTTTTCCAAGGCCGAGCGGATTCTATCACTGGATTGCGATTTTGTGGGAACCGACCCGCAGGGACCTGTCACACCGTTTTTCTCGGGTCGCAAGCCGGAGGGAAATGGTTACGACACCAAGGCAGACGCATCGAAGTTGAACCGTCTTTATGTCGTCGAGGCCGCCTTCTCGCTTACCGGCGGCATGGCCGATCACCGCTTGCGCGTCGCACCGGGCCAAGTTCTGTTAGTCGCCGGCCAGATCGCCCGCGAACTGGGAATTTTCCATGCGAAAGGCGTCAACGAGGTCACCGATGCCAGCCAGCTCGCGTGGATCAAGGCGCTGGCAGCGGATCTCAAGGCCCATGCGGGGAAAGCCGCGGTCCTAACAGGTTCGCGCCAACCCGCCGCAGTGCATCACCTCGCGCTGGCCATCAATCTGGCGCTTGACAACCTCGGCGCGGGAAAACCGTTAGCCGCCATGCAGACCGATACCCGCGACCTCGGCTCGCTGGCCGCACTCAAGGCCGGCATCGAATCCGGCGCGGTGGAAACACTCGTGCTGCTCACCCCGTCCAACCCGGTTTATGATGCGCCGTCGGACCTCAAGTTCGCGGATTCGTTAGCCAAACTGAAAACCAGCATTCATCTCGGCGAGCGCACCGATGCCACGGCCCATGCCGCCACCTGGCACATTCCCGCCGCCCATTACCTCGAATCGTGGTCGGACACCCGCAGCGCGCGCGGCACCCACACCGCGGTCCAACCGATGATTCTGCCGCTCTATCAGGACTGCGTGTCCGAATTGGAACTGCTCCTCGCGCTGCTATCCGATACCGGCAAACTCTTGAATGGCGAAGGTGAGCAAGGCGCCCCGTCGCCCGCCTACCATGCCGTCCGCACCACCTTCGCCGGTCTCGGCGGGGAAAGTGAGACCGCCTGGAAAAAATTCCTGCGCGACGGATTTCTAGCGGATACCGCGTATCCGCTCATCACTCCGGAGATTGCGGAATCCGCCGCTGCCGACATCGCGGACGCGAACATCGTAACGGTCAAAGCCGGAGTGCCCACCAAGGATGCGCTGCAAGTGCTTTTCGCCACCGACGCCTCGGTCTTTGACGGACGCTGGATCGACAACGCTTGGCTACAGGAAGCACCCGATCCGATTTCCAAACTCACCTGGGACAACGCCGCATTGATCGCGCCAAAAACCGCCATGGAACTCGGGATTTACGACGAGATCATCGCCACCGCAAACGCCCGCGCGCTCGCATCTCCGGATGGCGAAGGACCTAACCGAAAGTCACCCGTGATTCAAGTGATGGTCAACGGCCGGTCGCTGGAAATCCCGGTCCTCGTCGCCTTCGGCCAGGCCGAACACACCCTCGTGATTCCGTTAGGTTATGGTCAGGGATTTGACAAGGATGATGAATTCAAGCGCGGTCCATCGAACGAGTCGCACGTCGGTCTGGTCGGTGTCAACCGCGGCTTCAACGCCTATCCGCTGCGCACCGCCGCCACCGCCTATTTCGCCACCGGTGCCACCGTCCAGCTCACCGGCAAGCGCTACGCGGTCGCCCTTACCCAGGAGCATCACGCCATGTATGGCCGCGCCCTGGCGCGCGAGGTTTCCACCCTCGATGCGGATGACGGGAAAGGCGGATTCGCCGCGCAACTCGCCAACGTCAGCAAACAGGGCAACGACGCCCACGCGCCGCCTAACATCTATCTATACGAGCCCAAAGGCTCCGCGTTGTGGCATCCCGGCCCTGATGGCAAGGCACAGGAGTTCCTCAGTGACCCGCTCCACCAGTGGGGCATGTCGATCGACCTCTCGGCGTGCATGGGATGCAACGCATGTCTGGTCGCCTGCCAGGCGGAAAACAACATCCCGGTCGTCGGCAAGGAACAAGTCGCCAGAGGCCGCGAAATGCATTGGATCCGCATGGACCGGTATTTCGCGACGCAAGAGCGCTTCATCGATGAGGATGGCAAAGAAAAGCAAACTCCCGAATGGGTGCGCGATAACCCGGAACTCGTCCCACAACCGGTCGCCTGTATGCAATGTGAATCCGCGCCGTGCGAAACCGTGTGCCCGGTCAACGCCACGGTGCACACCGAGGACGGTCTCAACGCGATGGCCTACAACCGCTGCATCGGCACCCGCTATTGTGCTAACAACTGCCCGTACAAGGCCCGCCGCTTCAATTTCTTCGATTATAACAAGCGCAACCCGCTCATCGCCCATAACCTCTATCGCGGTCCGCTGGGAGTCACAGCCGTCGGCGACCCGGATCACCTGCAAAAAAACCCCAACGTCACCGTCCGCATGCGCGGGGTGATGGAAAAATGCACCTATTGTGTGCAGCGTCTCACGGAGGCGGTCATCCGCCAAAAACGCGGCCCGCAACAACAGACGCTCGATGACGGCGTGCCATCCACCGGAATGACGGTTTCTAACAGCACGTTGCGCATTCCGCCGGACTCGGTGAGAACCGCCTGCCAGGACGCCTGCCCGGCCGCCGCCATCACCTTTGGAAACCTGCTGGACAAAGAACAATCCGTGCTTGGCCGCAGCCGCCACATGGATCGCGGTTATGACCTGCTTCACTATATCGGCACCCGCCCGCGCACCAGCTATCTGGCACGCGTCAAAAACCCGAATCCGGCGATGCCCGACGCCAAGTTCGTCGGCAAGGCCACCATTCACATGGGCTGAAGACGCAAGACTTCAAGACACAAGACTCAAGAAAGAAGAAGATAGATGAATTCCCCACAGAAGACGGACCTCGAGAAGCCAACGAATGGAGAAATCTTCCATCTTGGGTCTTCAAGTCTTGTCTCTTGCGTCTCCTGCCGCTTTTTCTAACACTTTGCATTTTCGACCCGCGCATGTCATCCACCACCCAAACCGCTCCAGAGGCCCGCACGGACATCAAGCTTCCGGTGCTCGAGCGTGAAACGCTGATTCTTCAGGGGCGTTCCTACCAATGGATCACCGAGCGGGTTTGCGGGATTCTTGAAAACAAGCAACCGCTGCTGTGGTGGTGGATATTCATTCCGTGTTCGCTCATGGCGCTCATCGGTGTGGGCGGCGGGTTGGTGCGGCTTGTGGCCACCGGCGTGGGCATCTGGGGCAATTCTAACCGTGTCATGTGGGGATGGCCTATCGTCAACTTCGTGTTTTGGATTGGTATCGGCCACGCCGGAACACTCATCTCGGCGATTCTTTTCCTGACCCGGCAACACTGGCGGACCTCGATCAACCGCGCCTCCGAGGCCATGACCATCTTCGCGGTGATATGTGCCGGCATTTTCCCCGCCTTCCACGTCGGACGCGTGTGGTTCGCCTGGTTCCTCGCCCCGCTGCCCAATGCGAATGGCATCTGGCAGAATTTCAAGTCGCCGCTGCTGTGGGACGTGTTCGCCGTTTCGACGTATTTCACGATTTCGTTGATCTTCTGGTATCTGGGCTTGATGCCCGACCTCGCCACCATCCGTGATCGCTGCAAGCCGGGCCTGCGCAAGATGCTCTACGGTCTCCTCGCCATCGGTTGGCGCGGCGGCAACCGCCAGTGGAGCCACTATGAAATGGCCTATCTGCTGTTAGCCTCGCTTGCCACCGTGCTGGTGCTCTCGGTGCACTCGGTCGTGTCCTTCGACTTCGCGTCCTCGGTGGTACCCGGTTGGCATACTACCATTTTCCCGCCGTATTTTGTCGCGGGTGCCATTTTCGGCGGCTTCGCCATGGTGCTCACCATCATGGTGCCGGCCCGCGCCATCTACGGACTGCAGGATTTGATCACCATGAAGCACATCGACAACATGGCCAAAATCATCCTGCTCACCGGCACGATCGTTGGTTATGCCTATCTGATGGAGTTGTTTGTCGCTTACTACACCGGTGCGATCTACGAAATGGACGCCTTCAAATTCCGGATTGCCGGCCCGTACTGGTGGGCCTACGCGGTGATGATGTCATGCAACGTGCTTTCGCCGCAGATCTTCTGGTTCCGCGCTTGCCGCGAAAACCTCTGGGTCGTGATGTTCGTAGCCATGTGCGTAAACGTCGGCATGTGGTTCGAGCGCTTCGTCATCATTGTCGGCACCCTGGCCCGCACATGGCTGCCCGGCGATTGGAAAACATTCTCTCCCACCCTGCAGGACGTGATGCTTTTCGCCGGTACCATCGGTTTGTTCCTCGCTCTCTTCATGCTCTTCCTGCGCTTCCTGCCCTGCATCAACATCGCCGAAGTGAAATGGACCCTCAAGGAGTCGGACCCCCATCACAACGATCCGCTCATCCCCCCAGACCCCGGCGTCACCCTCATCCCCGCATATCAAAAAGAATATTCCAAATCCTAAATCCTATATTCTATATTCCAAATTTCATATCTCAAATTTCAAATTTCGAATTTCAAATCCGCATCCCCTATCTTCCGTGACTCCTGATCGCAAACGCATTTACGGCTATCTGGCCGAGTTTGAGAGCGCCGCCGCCCTGTATCAGGCCGCGGCACGGGTCCGCGACGCCGGCTTCAAGCATTGGGACTGTTATTCGGCATATCCGATCCACGGTCTTGACGGCGCGATGGGCATCAAACGTTCGATCCTGCCACGGCTTGTCTTTGTCGGTGGCCTGACCGGCTTTGTCACGGCATTTGTGCTCTCCTACGCGACGCAGGTGGTGATCTATCCGACCGTGGTGCAGGCGAAACCGGCGAATTTATTCACCATTCCGGCGTTTTTCCCCATCATGTTTGAGCTGACGGTATTGTTTGCGGGACTCACGGTGCTGTTCGGGTTGTTGGCACTGATCCGTCTGCCGCGACTCAACCACCCGCTCTTCGAAAGCCGCCAGTTCCAGCGTGTGACCGATGACGGGTTCTTCATCGCCATCGAAGCCCTGGATCCCAGCTTCGACACCCAGGAAACCCACACCCTGCTCGCCGAAATCGGCGGCGCCAATATCGAACTCGTCGAAGAAGAAGATGATGATGGATAGGGAACATGCCGAAAATCCAGAATCCACAATCCACAATCCACAATCCGAATTCCCCACATTAGATGCGCTATTTTTTCATTGTTTATGCGTTGCTTGCGCTGCTTGTCGTTGGCATCTTCGGACTGCCCGGGCAGAAGTTCGCCAAACTGCCTATCAGAATCTTCCCTGACATGGACGAACAGGACAAGCTGCGCGCGCAGAAGCCGGATGCGTTTTTCGCGGACGGTCATGGCGGCCGGGGGTCCATCGCCGGGGTCCATCCGCGCGGTTTCAACCCGGATGGCGCAAAGATGATTGGCGGAATCCCCGAGTATGAGTTTGGCGGCGGAACCGGTTATGATACAACCGGACGGATTGGCGACTACTATGGCAACGGCATGCCCGTGGAGTTGCAGCTATCTCCCGCGGGCGCCCGGGCATTGATCCGCCGCGGCAAAGAACGCTACGGCATCTATTGTGCGGCCTGCCACGGTGCTTACGGCGATGGCCAGGGGATCACCGCGGCCTACGGCGTGCCGGTAGCCAGCAACCCGAATGCGAAACTCAACTCCACCAGGCAGGATATTTATCCGGACGGGCGCATGTTCCATACCATCACCCACGGCATGGGCAGGATGAGTGCTTATGGCTATCAGATTCCGGTGCGCGACCGCTGGGCCATCATCGCCTATGTCCGCACGCTCCAGGCCGCCAAACAATCCGCGGATCAAGCCCGTTAATCCTATTTTCATCCCACCGCAATGGCCCGCCACCACGTTACTTCCGCAGACCTTGCCATCCACGGCGATCACCTGGATTCCACGGGGGTTTCCACGGTGAAAAGCATCGCCATGGGCGTGGCCCTTGTCGGGACCGTGGCCAGCCTGTATTTGTTATTTTTCGCGCCGGAGATGATTCGCGGATGTTTTGCCTACTCCTGGTTGTTCGCGTTTTATTATTTCCTGTCGCTCTCGATCGGCGGTTGTTTCTGGACCTTGCTCCACAACGTCACGAATGCGGGCTGGGGGACGTCCGTGCGCCGGACCTTCGAAAACCTCGGATCCACCTATCCGTGGATATACCTGTTCGCCCTCCCGCTGCTGTGCCCGGAAGTGCAACAATATCTGTATGAATGGATGAATATCCAACGCGCCGCCACCGGCCGTGTGGAGGAATTCCTGCAGTCCCATAGCAGCCTGCTCTATCACAAATATGGTTTCCTGAATTTGCCGTTTTGGTATGGCAGGGTGATCTTCTGGGGACTGGCGCTGAGCCTCGTCATCATCGGCCTGCGCAAACTATCGGTCGCCCAGGATACCGATCCGCATCCCGGAACGGCCCGTTTGTTCCAAGCGCGTTTCCACTCGACTTACACGTTGATTCTGTTCGCACTGACGGTCACCTTTACCGGTTTTGATTTTCTGCTGGGGCTGGATTACAAGTGGTTTTCCACGATGTGGGGTGTCTATCTGTTTGGTGGTTCGGCGCTCAACGCGATGGCGGTGATCATTCTGACATGCGCCTGGTTGCAGAGTCGGGGGCATCTCAAACACGTCACCTCGGACGAACATTTCCATATCATGGGCAAGCTGTTGCTGGCCTTCACCATTTTCTGGGCCTACATCGCGTTCTCGCAGTATTTCCTCATCTGGTATGCGGGCATCACCGAGGAAACCTCGTATTTCCTGATCCGCAACACCGGCCACTGGAATACCGCGATGATCGTGCTGGTCTTCGGCCACTTCGCCGTGCCCTTTGTTTTCCTGCTTCAGGCATGGCTCAAGCGCAACCCGAGATCACTCTCGATCCTGGCGGGTTACACGCTGTGCATGCATGTCTTTGACCACTATCTGATCACCATTCCCGAACGCGGCATCTCGCTGGGGAACATCAAGCCGGATGTCTTCGGTGGAATTCAAGTCTCCATCCCCGGCGCGTTCTGGGGTGACATCCTGGCCTTCGTCACCATCGGTGCGGCCTTCCTGTTTTTTCTTCTGCGTGCGCTCGGCCAGCACTCGCTCTATCCAAACCGCGACCCGCGCATCCTCGAATCCGCCAATTTGTCCAACTGAAAAACCGCCGTCCATGGACCCCGCCCGCGACACCCCGATCATCCGTTCCACCATCTACTTGCGGGGCATCGGCATTTTCCTGATGTTCGCACTGTTGCTGGCGGTCATCTGGTTGTTCACGCACAAGGCTCCGGAATCCCTTGAGGACGTGGTGGCCAGGACCCGTTACGCCACCAAGGCGAAACTCGAAGAGACCCAGGCCGCCAGTCTCTCGCAACAGGCGATCGACGCGGCCATTCCCGCAGTCGCGGAACAACTCGCTGCTGCCAAACCTGCCGCTGTCGAAAAACCGGAACAGGTCATTCCCGGATCCCCGACCGCCGCGAAGATCGCTCCGAAGCCTGTGAGTACGCCTGCGCCGATAGATTCCAAGGTCAAGGACGCGGACAAGCCGCCGGTGCCCGCGCCAAATCCGCCCCAGCCTTGATGGATTGAATTACCTATTTCAAAGAGCCGATGTCATCCACCCTATCATCTTCCACGGATCAAGACGCGCTGTTGCAGGCGGCAATTGACCGGTCGTTGCGCTATCCGGTGATGTTTTTCCTCACCAGTGGTGCCGCGTGGCTTGCGGTTGCGCTATGTCTCGGAGTGATCGCCTCCGCCAAAGTCCATAACCCGGAATTCCTCGGGAACTGGGCGTGCCTCACCTATGGCCGGGTTTATCCCGCCCATATCAATGCCTTGGTTTATGGCTGGGGAATGCAGGCCGCCTTCGCGGTGATTCTTTGGCTGATGGCCCGGCATTCCGGCAGGCAATGCCCGGACGCCGTCATGATTCTAACCGCAGGGCACGTATGGAACCTTGGGGTTGCGCTTGGGTTTGCGGGAATCCTTTCGGGCAACGGCACCGGAATGCCATGGATGGAGTTTCCGCCGTATGTATGGCCGGTACTGCTCGGCAGTTACTGCGTCATCGTCATGGGGGCGTTCAACCAGTTCCGCGTCCATCCGCAGGGACGTGTTGCCATCCCGCAATGGTATATCTTCGCCGCGATGCTCTGGTTTCCATGGATTTATACCACCTCGAACCTGCTGCTGCATTGCCTGCCGGGTCATCCGGTAATGGCCGCCGGCATCAACGCATGGTATAAGTCCGCACTGGTTTTCTTGTTTTTCACGCCTGTGGGTTTGGGTGCCGCTTATGATCTCGCCGGGCAGGTGACCGGCCGTCCGGTGTCGGGTGATGCGCTCGTCAAACTCGGTTTCTGGTCGCTGGCGGTGATCGCGCCGTGGGCGGGCATGCAAAAACTCGCGGGTGCGCCGGTGCCGTATTTTCTGCCGTATGTCGGGGCGGCGGCGGCGGCGTTGTTATTCATACCGATTTGTGCTGCCGTGCTCAACACGGCGCGCATGATGCGGCCATGGCGCAAGACGCTCGTCGCGAATCCCACACTGCAATTCATCACCGCCGGGATCGCCAGTCTGATGGTGATCGCAGTCACCTCGGTTGTGCTCTATCTGCCGGAATCCACATTGCCTCTGACGCAATTCTCGTTGTCAGGATATGGTTTTGATATCCTCGCACTTTACGGGTTTTTCAGCCTCGTGATGTTCGGTGCCATTTACGTGATCGTGCCCCGTATGGCAGGCCGCGCGTGGATCTCCAACAAGCTGGTCAAGGTCCACTTTCTGTTCTCGGTTTACGGCATGATCACGATCTGTTGGGCCGCGCTCATTGGCGGATTCCAACAGGGGATGGGACAGGAAAACTGGAAATTACCATGGATAGGTGTGGCATCAGCCACGAATCCTTATGCCGTGACCATCACGTTCGCCTGGTGTTTGATGCTTTTCTCCAACGTGTTTTTCTTCCTTCATCTCATCCTGATGTGGCGACTCCCGGCCCGTCCCGGCGCCCGTCACGCCTTAGATGAACCCGCCCCTGCCATGCCAGGCCACATCGCCGAAGATATCTATTGAATTTCCAATCCACGATTTTTTTCCATGAGCCTCCGAACCTTCATTCTTGGTCTCTCCGCCAGCTTCGGCGTGGCATGGCTGGCGATCATCGTGATGCCTTACTTCATGATGCGCAATCTCGCTCCCATCACGCTTTCTCCATCAAAAGATGGAAGTGCCGGCGTGTTTTTCCCGAAACGCACCGGCCGCATCGCCGATGGTGCCAGCGTGTATGCCGCCAACGGTTGCTACCTCTGCCATTCCCAAGTGATCCGTCCGACCTACGCCGGCCATGACCTCTATCGTCCCGATTGGGGCGGACTCAAGGACGATGCCGAGCGCGGTGATACCCGCCGCGAGACCAACGCCTATGACTTCGGCGGCGAATCGTTCGCCCAACTCGGCGTGATGCGCATCGGGCCGGATCTTTCCAACCTTGGCCGGCGGGTGGATGCGCTTCATGCCGCCGGCAAGGATCCCGCCGCCTGGTTGTACGCGCATCTTTTCAACCCGCGCGACAATCCGCAATTGTGGCAATCCACCTGCCCTCCCCATCGATTCCTGTTTGATAGACGTGAAATCAAGGGCCGCCCGTTTGATGGCGCGCTGAAGGTCGATGCGGGTGCTAATCATGAGTGGGTGCCCAAAGCCGATGCGAAGGCCCTGGTGTCCTACCTGCTGTCATTGAAAAAAGACCACAAGCCACCGGCCGCACTCGATTTTTCACCGCCAAAACCCAAGGACGCCGACTGATTCCGCGTACCTCCACTTGCTATCCAACATGTCTTCGCCTAACAAGATGCCGTATTTCAAGGACGTCTGCCACATCTCCGGGGCTCAGCGACGCGTGAGTGCGGCGGCTCCGGCCGGCGCCGTTGACGGACACGCCGGATCTAACGGAACAGCGCCGGTTTCGCTCGGTGTTCTAACGGTCTTTGGGGTGGTGGTGCTCATCGCCGGCGGCATCCTCGGCGGCGCCGGCAGGTTTTTTGATTATCGCACGATGTTCCGCGAGGGCTACGAACGCACCCCGGCCCCGGGTGACGCGGATGCGCCCCCCCCCCCAAGGTGGCCCTCGCGAGCTATATGGCGAAAGGTGCGAAAATCTATGCCGGGAAATGCATCGTTTGCCATGGACCTGAAGCCAAGGGCGATGGGATCAATTTCCCCGCGCTCGCCGGTTCCACATGGGCGACCGGTGAAACCCAGCGCTTTGCCATGATCATCCTCAACGGCCTGCAAGGACCTAACAGTGATGGGAAAACCTATGCTGCGGGCATGCCATCCCAGGCTGCTGGCCTCACCCCCGAGGATATCGCCGGGGTGATGACATATGTGAGAAACAGCTTCGGCAACAACACCGGCGATATTGTCACCGTTGCCATGGCCAAGACCGCCCTCGAAATTTCCGCCGCCCGCGCCAAGGCCGGCCAACAGGTCACCGCCGCAGAACTCACCGCCGACCACCTCAAAACGCTCCCCGGCCCCCCACTCGACCCGAAAGCACTGGTCAATCCCATCACCCTGACACCGGCGCGTACGCCTGCTTCCGCTCCCGCCGCACCCAAGCCGTGATGGAATGGAGTGCTTTCCGGGTGAAGGCCGTTGCATGAGCCGATGGCCGGAGCGGTTGGAAAAGGAAGTGGATCACAACTCATATACGGAATCCAGAACCCAGACGGTTTCCATGAGCACAAGCAGCGAGACCCATGCGCCCGCTTGCACGAACGCCTCGGCAGAGGCCAATTGCCTTGGATCATCACGCGCCAGCAAACGCACCAGGACATTGGTGTCAATGGCGCGCATGGCGGGCTCTCACATGTTGCCTGATTCCATTCTTGAAGTCCGCAAGACTGCGAGCAGAAGTTGAAACCACGAAAGATCAGGCGATTGACAAACATTGCCATATTCACCAGTTTGAGGAAACTCATGCCGGACCTATCCGATTCCCCATCCGAGCGGCGTTTCGTCGATCTTGCTACCCGGCCGCTTGAGGACAATGCCGAATTGCTCGATGCCGCGCGGGACGATCTCACGCGTCGCATCGAAGCGAGTCCGAAGACGACGGAAGCGGTGCTGGAGAATGCCGCCGCGCGACTGGAGAGGGCGGACCGGAGTGGTTGGAGAATGCGGGTCATGCCCTTGCTGGGATCGGTCGCTTTGGTTTCGCTGGCAGGGGTTGTTGGGACGTCGGCCTATCGTTTCTGCCAGTTCCGGGGATTCATCCGCATGGTTTCGCCACTCTCCAGAGTAGAGGAAGCCCCGGCGCTCTATCGTCTCGCCAAGAAACTGCCGCCGGATGCGCGCTTGTTGTTGTTCGGCGATGAGACTGCGAGAAACGAAGCCGCGAGATGGAAACCACTGTGGGAAAGCGACCGATCCAATCCCGCCTATCTGCAAGCTTACGCGGTAGGCTGCCTCTCTGCTGAAAAAGAAATTCCACTGGAGTTGCTCAAGCAGTCGGAGACCATCGATCCCGGCAACGCCTATCTCGCCATCTTGGCCGCGGGTGCTCTGGCAAATGAATCCGTGGAGAGGAAAAGCCGTCCATGGTCCGCCCGTAAAGGCCATGAGGCCCCGGAGTGGATCATCAAGGATCAGGCACGCTTCGATCAAGCCTGCGCGGCACTCCGCAAAGCGGCGGAACTCCCGGTGTGCACAGATCACAACATCGCGCTGAATCAGCAAAGATTCAGCCACCTGCCGCCGGGACGCGATTTTATCGAACGCTTATCCGTCGCGGCATACACGGCGGGGTTAACTACGCAAAAAATCAAATTTCTCGATCTCGCAAAGCTGCTTGCCACGAAGGTTTCGACCTTTGACGACACGGCAGACATCGCTGATTTCAGGGAATGCGTGCGGCTGTGGCGCTGGCTGGCGGAACGTTCAGCGGAGTCGAACTGGTCCCTGATCGACGGAATGATCACCAAGGCGATCATTCAGATACCATTGAAGAATTTCCGGGATGCGGCGGCCAGCCTCGGGCTTGAGGACGCCTCTCGGGATTTCCGCATGCTGGACGAACGGATCGAGGCAGAAAAGGAACAGCGCAAGGTGAGGGACAAGGCGCATGAGACTTTGATCATGACCGAAACCAAGAGTTCGATCATGGCGCATCTAACGGTGCCGGTGACGATGCGACAGTTCAATTCGCCACCCGTGCTCACCGAGGATGATTTCAAGCCGGGCCGCCTGGTGGATCACGCGTTGTTTGGTCAGGCTCACGCCTCGGTCGCGGCCGTGTGCTTCGGTCTGCTGATGATGGGCGCGCTGTTGTCCCGCACGGTGGTGCCGTATCCCGCGCAAATCATCGGGCGACGTTTGGCGGATCTGGTCTCCCCGCGAACCCGGATGCTACTGTTCGTCATCGGCATTCTCGGGCCAGTCGGGATGTATTTCGCGTTGATTCAGATTCCCCATCTATCAGCCCGCGAATGGGGTATGAAAATCAGCGGTTTCCTCGCGCCCTCCGGCCAGCTTGCGGCGCTCACGCTGCTGATGATCAACCTCACCATCGCGCTCGGCGCGAGGCTGACGCGCAAGCGCCTGCCGATGCTTGCTCCCGCCCGCCGTTCATGGCGGCGCTGCCTGCCATGGTTAGGCGTCGCATGCTCGGTGCTGGCGATGCTTGCCTGCGGCACCATCCATGGCGAGATGATCCAATTTGGCATCACTCTCGCCATTGTTGCCGCGTGCTGGCCGCTGGCTTTCTGGCTGCCGAGGATTTTCCGCAAACCCGCGGAACCCAACCTGCGCCGCGTCGTGCTGCATCAGGTGCTTGTTCCGGTATGGACCGGCGCGGTGATGGTTTCCTGCCTGCTCTTCGCCCTTCACTGTGCCGATGAAATCAAGTGGACTGGACGCGACCGGTTGCTGGCTCCGGATTCGGAAGTGCGCGGCATGACCCACATCGAGGGCGAGGCCGCGAAGCAACTCATTACGGAAGTGCGGGAACTGCTGAAAACCCTGCCGCAATCCTGATGTGCGATGTCATACTTCAGATCGTCTTCGGGACCCCGGAAGACGACGAAAAAAGGTCCGCCGACAGTTAGAAACAGCCGACTTGTCGTTTCCCATTTTCACTTTTAGGATCGTCTCCACGCATGGCAGATTTCCTGACCACCCTGAAATCGCAAACATTGCTGACCGATGGCGCGATGGGTTCCTATCTGTTTGAACTGACCGGGCGGCTGTCGGAAGCCAACCATGTTTACGAGGCGTTCAATCTGGAGCAGCCGGAGCTGATTCAAAAAGTCCACCTCGCCTACCTCGCCGCCGGGGCACGCTGCCTGAAAACCAACACCTTCGGTGCCAACCGCCGGCAATTGTCGGAATACGGGCTGGATGACCGCGTGGCCGCCTTAAACCGGGCCGGCGTGCTGTTAGCGCGCCAGGCGATGGACCTGTTTCAAGTCCGGCACGATGCAGCGCACCCGTTCTTCGTGCTGGCATCAGTCGGGCCGACGCTCAAACCCCTGACCACGGCGGACGCGGTGGCGGATTGCTATCGCGAACAGATCGAAACCCTCGCGGCCGCCCGTGCCGATGCGTTGCTGCTAGAGACATTTCATTCATTGCCACAACTTGAACTGCTCATCGGCCTGATCCGGTCACTGCCCGGGATGCCGCCGGTGATTGCGCAAGTCACGCTGCATGCCGCACAGGCCGGACCAGCACTGGACCCGGACCCGGTCACCTTCGTCCATCGCATGGCTGCGCTGGGCGTGGCGGTGGCCGGCGTGAATTGCTGCACCCCGTGGGATGCCAGTGCGTTTGTGGACGCCGTCAAGGACACCGCACCGCTCCGCTGCGGGGCGATGCAACTGGCGGTGATGCCCAACGCCGGCGGCTTCCAGCGCATCGGCAACCGGTTCATGACCTTGGTCAACCCGGAATTCGCCGGCAAAATGGCCCGCGGTCTATCTGATCGCGGCGTGCGTTTGTTAGGCGGTTGCTGCGAAATGCATCCGCCGCACATCCGGGAAATGCACCATTATCTACAGTCCCGCACGGTGGGCGAACGGGCGGTTACTTTCACTCCGACCACCACCTTGCCGCCGATTGGTGACAGCGAAAAACGCCTCAATGGCCCACTCTCGCGCAAACTCAAGGAGGGCCGGTTCGTCGTCAGCATCGAGGTGCTGCCACCGCGCGGAACGGATGAAAAAATCCTGCATAACAAAGTGGATTTCATCGCCAGGCTGGCGGCCTGCGGTTTGGTGGATGCGGTGGATTTCACCGATGGTTCGCGGGGCATTCCGCTGATATCTCCCGGCGATTTCATTCATTTGATCCGCGAGCGGCTCGACTGGACGGCGGCGACGGGAGATCCGTTAGAACTTATCCCGCACTTCACGGGTCGTGACCTGAATGTGATGGGCGTGCAAAGCCGTTTGGTCGGCTATCATGCCAATCGCATTCACAACGTGTTGTTCGTCACCGGCGATCCCCCCAAAATGTCGCCGACTTATCCGCGCTCTGCGGCGGTGTTTGATTTGGATTCCATTGCGATGATCCGTCTCACCCATAACTGCCTCAATGCCGGGGTGGATTTTGGTGGCATGCCGCTAGGCAAGCAGCCCGACCCGCGCACCCATTTCACTCTCGGTTCCGGCGTCGAACTCGAAGCGCAGGACATGCGGCGCGAACTGGATCGTTTGCAGCGCAAAATCGACCACGGTGTGGATTACATTATGACCCAGCCGGCCTTCCACCATGAGCCCTTGGCGGTGTTGGAAAAGTTCCGCGGGCGGACGCCCTTCCTCATCGGAGTGATGGTGTTAACCGGTTTCGAGCACGCCCGGCGCATGGCGCAGGTCCCCGGGGTGGTCATTCCCGACTCTATCCTGCAACGGTTTGCCACCATGCCCAACCCGGCCGATCAAGCCCGGGTCGGCCAGGAAATCGCTGCCGAACAAATCCGCTGGCTGGTGCGCGAAGGCTGGACGGGGGTCTATCTCATGTCCACCGCCGCCGGCAGCGGCACCGTGGACGTCCTGCGCGCCGGTCTGCTGTAGTTCAGGCATTCCCACCTGAACGCCTGAACGCCACCCTCGCCCGGATCACAATAATCATGGCGCGCAACGTGCTGCCCGGGACATGACAAAAAAACAAGGAGGGGCGATCTCCTGAATCGCCCTCGCCCATGGGATGCCCATGGATGCCAATGGAAAGTGGCTGACTTCAGCTCATTAGCGGCTCATGGGCATCGGCGGATCGGAGTCCGCCGCTCCTTGGGGCGCCTTCCCGCCGGTTTCCGGCATGATCGCGTGGTTTTGACTTTTTTGTCATGCGCAACTTGCCTGCCTAAGCGGCTGCGAAAAACCTAGCTAACAGACGGCTCCTGATATTGGATGGCGCCGCCGCAACCCATCAACCCATCCACCCCTCCACTCCCCCACCCCATCAACATCCCACCCATGCCCGCCATCATACTCAATGGAACTGAAATCCGCAAGGAAATTCTAGCAGAAATCCGGCAGGAGGTTGAAGCGATCAAGGCCGCGCACGGTGTGGTGCCCGGACTGGTCACCATCCTGGTGGGCAGCAATCCCGCGTCGTTGTCCTATGTTTCGCTGAAGGTGAAAACCGCGCACAGTCTGGGTTTCAAGGAAATCCAGGACAATCAGCCGGAGGATATTTCCGAAGCGGCGTTGTTAGGGCTGCTTGATCAATACCGGCGGGACGAGACCATTCACGGCATTCTCGTGCAACTGCCCTTGCCGCCCCATATCGATGAGAAGTTGGTGCTCAACGCCATTGATCCCGACAAGGATGTGGATGGCTTTCATCCGGTCAATGTCGGGCGTCTGGTCATCGGCGGCAGCGAGGTGAAATTCCCGCCCTGCACGCCAGCCGGCATCCAGGAGATGATACGGCGCTCCGGCGTCGAAACCCGCGGCGCGGAGGTCGTCGTCGTCGGCCGCTCCAATATCGTCGGCAAACCGATCGCCAACATGCTGCTGCAAAAAGGCTCCGGTGCCAATGCCACGGTGACCGTTGTGCACACCGCCACCCGCAACCTGGCAGCCCATTGTCAGCGTGCTGATATCCTTATCGTCGCCGCCGGCGTACCCGGCCTGGTCAAACCGGAATGGATCAAACCGGGGGCCTGCGTCATCGATGTCGGCGTCAACCGGGTGGGGGAAACCGTCAGCCCCACCACCGGCAAAACCGTGGCCATCCTGCGCGGCGATGTGGACTTCGAAGAAGCCTCAAAAATCGCCGGTTTCATCACCCCCGTGCCCGGTGGTGTCGGCCCCATGACCATTGCCATGCTCATGCGCAATACCCTCAACTCTCTGAAATTCAAGTTGCAGATCTAACGCATATCAACCCGTTGCCACTGAACCCATGACCAAAAAAAAAGCACGCATCCTGGTTGTCAAAGACAGCCCGGCCGACGCCGATTCCCTCCGCGCATTGCTGTCTAGCGACGGGCCCGTATGCTTCCACATCGAATCGATCACGCGGCTATCCGAGGTTGCCCCTTTCTTGGAACATCACCCCGTCGATTTGATATTGTTAGATCTCGACTTGCCCGACAGCGCGGGCCTGTCCGCTTTACACCACCTGCGGCAAGCGACACCGGACATCCCGGTCATCGTATGGGCCGGCACCGATGACCCGGAGCTGGCTGTGGCCGCAGTACGGGATGGTGCGCAGGACTTCCTTGTCACTGGACAATGCAACGCGAGCCTGCTGACCCGCGCGGTCCGCCACGCTCTGGAACGCGGGGTGATCGAGACGGCGCTGCGGACCGCGTTGCGCGAGAAGGATGTGCTGCTCAAGGAGCACCGCCACCGCATGAAAAACAACCTGCAAATCTTGAGCAGCCTGTTGTTCCTGCAGGCGAGCCACAGCGATGACCCCAACGTCAAAGCCTTGTTGCAGGTGACGCAGAACCGGGTGCTCTCCATGGCTTTGATCCACAATCACCTGCACCGCTCAAGTAATCCGGAGGCCGTGGACATGGCCGACTACCTCAGGAGTCTCTGCGAGCAGTTGTACGATCTCTTGGCAATCACCCCGGAAACCCTCCAGCTCCATCTGGATCTGGCCCCGCTCCAATTGGCAACCGAACAGGCCGTCCCCTGCGGCATGCTCGCCAATGAACTCGTCTCCAACGCGTTCAAGCACGCTTTTCCAAAGGGCTGCGGCGAACTGCGTGTCACGCTGCAACCCGCCGCCGATGGCCGAATGGTGCGCCTGTGCGTGGCCGACAACGGCGTGGGCCTGCCTCCGGGTTTTTCTTTGGAAGATGACGCGTCGATGGGCTTGCAAGTGGCCTCCGGCCTGACCCACCAGTTGGGAGGGACCTTGGAAATCGGGACTGACGCCGGCACCCGATTTGAGATTTTCTTTCCTATACGTCATCCATGAATCCATTCACCCGCCATGATCCCGTTAGACCAGTCGTCAGGTGAATCCTCCATGCATAATCATCGATAAAGACGAGGACGGCGTGGTGACGCACCTCGTAATCCACCGCTCTCAAACTCCAACTCCAATCGATCCATGGATATGGATTTAACAAGCAATTCATCCCAAAGCGTCATTACCTGCCGGAACAGCCAAGGCACGCAACTGACAGCAAACCTGCTTCGAATCAACCGGTATTCCGTCGTCTTTGAGGTCTATAATCCCTACAGCATCCTTCAGTTGTCCGAGGTTTTGTCGGATTTCCGGATCATGGCGTCGCGACGGCAGGTGTATCACGGCAAGGCGGTGATCAGCAACCTGCTCCACACCGGCATCGGACTGGTGTGCGAGGCGATGCTTGATGAAGGTTGGATGGAACTTGATTTCCACGCGAGCGTGACAGGCCTGAACGCCGTAGCGGGCCAGGACGGCGGGGATCTGGCCAGCCAGTTTGTCAACTTCATGAGCGAGTGGAAATCCGCCAACCAGGTGCAGACTCCCTTCAAGCTGGTGGTTTCCAACATGGCAAGCATGTTGATCGGTGTCCAACACTGGCTGACCGCTGTGGACGTTGGCATTCGCACCACCGTCACCCGCCGCCGCGAAGACATCGAACAGGAGATTTTCGCAACCGTGCAGTCCCGCGTGGTGGACGAAATTCATCCGGCAATGCAACGTTTCGAGGAGGTCGTCGCCGAGTTGGAGAAAAGTGAAGTCGCCGTCCACAAGTCCTTTGTCCGCCGCCAACTGCATCCCATCCTGCTGTGCTCGCCGTTCCTATACCGATCCTACATCAAGCCGCTCGGCTATGCGGGGGACTATGAAATGGTCAACATGATGTTGCGCAACCCCTACGAGGGACCCTCCGCATTTGCCAAACTGCTGAACTTCGCGCTGCTCAATACCGCTCCGGTGGTTGCTCACCGCAACCGGATCGATTACCTGCTGGATAAACTCCGCGTCGAGTGCGCCCGCCGTGCCCCCATGGGAAAAACCCGCATTTTCAACCTTGCCTGTGGCCCCGCCATGGAAATCCAGCGCTTCCTGCGCGAATGCGAGGAAAGTGATCTGGCGGAAATCGATCTGCTCGATTTCAACGAGGAGACGCTCGACTACACCCGCGAGCGGATTGATAGAGCGCGGCGAGACGGCGGCTCGGAAGCGAAGGTCGCTTTCCTTCAACGCTCGGTCCAGCAACTGCTCCGTGCCGCGACCCAGAGTGGTGACGACGAGTTCACCGGATATGACATCGTCTATTGCGCGGGCTTGTTCGATTACCTTTCGCAGCAGGTCTGCAAGCGCCTGGTCGAGTTGTTCTGTACCATGGTCAAGCCGGGTGGGCTGATCATCGTTACCAACGTCTCCGACGCCAATCCCAGCAAGGCTTGGATGGAGTATCTGATGGAATGGAACCTGATCTATCGCGGGCGGAAGGAAATGGAGGATTTGGTTCCGGAAAACGCACTCATCAAAAACACCCGTATCCTGGCGGATGCAACGGAGGTGAACCTGTTTCTGGAAATAGAACTCGAAAATGGTTAAAATCCCGGTCAGCGCACAGACTGAAGATCCGGCATTGTTCCAGGAATTCCGTCTTTATGAAGATCATGTGGCGGTGGCCAATGTGAAGCATACCTTGGCCTTGGGAGGCATCTTCATGTTGGTCGGCAGCGCGCTCGACTGGATCGTCTTCCCCGAGCACATGTGGGTCTTCCTGCTTATCCGGGTGACCTGCGCGTTGTTGTTAGGTGGCATTTTCCTTTTCATTGGCAAGACACCCGGATTCAAGACCTGCTACTTCGCCTCGGTTTTGGCAGCCGTCCTGCCGATGATCGGGATCTGTGCGATGATCACCTACACCGGCGGCGGAAACTCCATGTACTATGCCGGCCTCAATCTGGTTCTGGTGGGTATTTCGCTGGTCCTGCGGTGGACGTTTCTCAATACGCTGGTGATCATTGCCGCCTGTTTCCTGACCTACGCCGCCAGCGTGATCCTCGCGCCGATCCCCCCGGATTTCAACGTTCTCTTCAACAACACTTATTTCCTCGGCGTGACCTCTGTCTTTGTTTTGGTCGGCTCTTACTTCTATGAAAAGCTGCGCTTCCGCGAATTCCGCCTGCGTGCCGAAGTCGAGAGTTCTCGTGAGTTGCTGGAATCGCAAAACCAGCAACTCAGTGAACTCGACGAGACGAAGACCCGTTTCTTCGCCAACATCAACCATGAACTGCGTACTCCGCTCACCATCATGTTGGGCATCACCGAGCGTCTGAAAAACGCGATCGTTCCTCGAGCTGTGGATTCCAACATCCAAGAGATGATCACCATGCTCGAGCAAAACGGACTCCGCCTGCTCAAACTCATCGACGACCTGCTCGATCTCGTGCGTTTCGACACCGACCATGTCGACATCATTCGGCAACCCACCCGCATCACCGCCTTGATCGACGGATTGCTGCGCTCGCTCGTCCACCTCGCAGAACAGGACCGCGTCACACTGCTGTGGGAATGCCATACCGATCACGAATTCATCCAACTCGATGGCGACAAGTTCGATAAGATCCTGCTCAATCTGGTCATCAACGCGATCAAATTCACTCCTTCCGGCGGCTCGATCACGGTAAATGTCTCAGTCGCTGATAATCTCCTGCGGCTTGTCGTGGCAGATACCGGCGTCGGCATCCCGGCGGAAGTCCTGCCGAACATCTTCGAGCGCTTCTGGCAAGTGGACAACTCCGCCACCCGGAAATTCCGCGGCGCGGGTATCGGCCTGTCCCTGGTCCGCAACCTAACCGAAGCAATGGCCGGATCGGTCAAAGTGACTAGCAAAGTCAACCACGGCACCGTGTTCACGATCGAATTGCCCGCAGCGGCGACTTCTCCCCAGGAAATGCCATCCACTACCGGCAACGACGAAACCAAACTGCTGTACGACGGCGGAAACATCGCCCAGCTCCACCGCCGGGCGGCGATGTCCATGCCCGGAAAAGTGGATGCCCGCTCCACCATACCGATCCAACCAAGCGGCAGGCTTTCCAGCACGATGATAGGTCGCCCTGACAGCACGCGGCCCCTGGTTTTGATCGCGGACGATGAACCCGACATCCGCCGTTTCCTGATCATGCAGATGAAAAACGTCGATGTGATCGAGGCCTCGGATGGAGCCGAGGCGCTTGAACTCGCACGCCTGCGCCGCCCCCAACTCGCGTTGCTCGACTACATGATGCCCGAAATGGATGGCATTGAGGTTTGCAGGCGTATCCGGGAAAACCATAGCACGCGCGGCGTGGCGGTGATCCTCCTCACCGCCCGGGCCGACGAACCCACGAAACTTGCCGCCCTCCAGGCGGGCGCGAACGATTTCCTGACCAAGCCGTTCTCTTCCGCTGAACTCGAGCTGCGTCTTGAAAACCAGCTCGCCATGAGTCGCATCCGGAACGAAATGGCCGATCTCAACATGGAACTGCAAGCCGCGATCGAACAGATCAAGGAGGACGAAGTGCTGATGGTCCGCAACGAGAAGCTCTCGTCGCTCGGCCGCATGAGCGCCGGGATCATCCATGAAATCAACAACCCGCTGAACTACGCCAGTGCAGGCATCCACTCCTTGTTCACTTTCGCCAAGGCCTTGCCCGCCAGCGAGCAACACGATTTCGCGGACATCCTCAAGGATGTTCGCGACGGCATCACACGGGTCTCCCAAATCATCATCGACCTCCGGACGTTCGCCCACGACGACGTTATCCTGGGGAGCGATGTCGACCTCGTGGAAATCCTCACTCGCGTCCGTCGCATGGTATGCCATCAATTCGGCACGGAGATCGAATGCAATTCCGTCACCCCGGCCAATGCCCATATCCGCGGCAATCCCAACCAACTCGTCCAGGTTTTTATCAATTTCTTCCAGAACAGCATCGATGCCATCCATCAGCGCATCCAAAGCGACGGTGGCGATCCCGGACGCATCGACGTCGCCATCTCTCCCGCTGGCGAGGGGTGGCAGGTCACCATCCGCGATAACGGCATTGGCATCCCGCCCGAAAACCTGCCAAATATCTTCGATCCCTTCTTCACCTCGAAGGATGTCGGCGAAGGCATGGGCCTCGGCCTCTCCATCATTCATCGCATCCTGCGCAACCACCAAGCTCTCATCAAGGTGGACAGCCGCCCGGGAGAATTCACTTGTTTCCACGTCGTCTTTCCGACACCCGGTGACTGCGAGCCACCCGGCTCCGAATCCGTTCTCGACCCATCCGCCTGAACCCGCTTGAATCCGCCGTACCCCATCCTTTGGAATTCAATCCGCATCCGTACCCCGACCCACCAGCGCCCACCATGCACAACCATCCCGAAAGTAAAAACTATCAGCGCTACGCCATCCTTTTCGTAGATGACGAAGCCATAACCCGCAAAGCTTTCTGCCGCATGTTCGGCGAAAAATACCGCATCTTCGTAGCGGAAGACGGGGTCCATGCGCTTGCAGTGTTCCACCAGCACGCCCACGAAATCGGCGTCATCGTGACCGACCAGCGCATGCCCAATGAAACGGGAGTCGGCTTCCTCTCCAAAATCGCCGGCGACTATCCCGACATCATCAAAATCCTTTCAACCGCCTACTCGGATATTGATACGGCCATCAGCTCGGTCAATCTGGGCGGAATCTTCCGCTACATCACCAAACCTTGGGACATCCCGCAACTGGAAGCAACCTTGCGCTATGCCATGGAATTCTTCACCGTGAAACGTGAACGGGACGCGCTGCTGAATGTGAAAATGCAGGCCATGGGCAATGTCCTGATTGCCAGCCGGTTCGCCGTCTTCGCCCTCGTTCCGGTCTGCGCGGGTCTGCCTGTCAAACACGCCGCCGAAGCCATCGCCACCTTCGTGCAAACCGGCGTTGCCGGCCGTCGCACCGGTTCTGACGGCGATTCGGACGTGCGATCCCCCAACTGGACCCACCTGCATAGCCGCCAAATCGTTCTGGCCACAGCGTTGGAAGCCCGCCTGCCGGAGGCACTTCAATCCACCGACTTGCTGGCACGCACCAACTCGCTGGCCGCCGAACTCACCGCCGCAGGCGTTTCCGAATTCACCGCAACCCACGAGGATACCTCCTCCCTCCTCTCCGGCACAACCGATCCCATGCCCAGCCTGCTCGATGCCCTGTTAGGAAGTAATGACGATCCCGCTCTCACCCAGGCAGCCGTCAGAACCCTGGCGGCGTTCATGGCGGTTTACGATGCCGGTGGCGCCATCCGCCGGATCCGCGGCGAAGGGCTCACCCTCAACGTCTCCCCATCCACGTCTCCAGCCACGTCATCCTCCCCCGGCGCCGAAACCGCCAAATGGCTGATCGATGACAATCTGCTGATTTCCGCTGCTTTGGGATTGCTCTGAATTTTTCGCAAGCATCGGAACTTCGCAAAACCTCAATACCCGACGGTTCTCACTCCTTTTCTGTTTCAAAACTCAGCAAAAACTCATTCCAAAAACACCCGGCCCGCACTCCGCGATGCTTGGGAATTGTTGCGTTCAAATCGGCTCACTGCCGCTGGAAAACGCGGAGTAATCTCCGATGCAACGGGACAAGTAATGTGGGTGCCCATTTTGAAAGCCACCACAATAAACGGGCCGAAACCGGGAAAACAATGGTATTCTTGCGGCCCACGACACCTTGAAGCAAATGGCTGGCGGCTTCCTCAGGTGTCATCATTTTCACGGGAAGATCACGTATCATCGCTTCAATATCAGCACCTATGATGCAATCCTGCGTGAAAATCCCGCTGTTCACGTACCCCGGGCAAGCCACGGAGACGCGCACTCCATACCCCTTTGCTTCGGCCCGCAACGAACGGGAGAACTCCAGAATCGCGGCTTTGGATGCGGCATAAGCTGCCGCTGTCGCATATCCCGTCGCACCTGCGACCGAAGCGGTGTTGATAATGTGGCCCGATCCTTGGGCAATCATGAGCGGATAGACCAAATGAGTCCCGTGGATCACGCCCATCAGATTGACATCCAACAACCATTTCCAGCGTTCAAAGGGGATGGTCTGCGCCTCGCCCAGCAGGGTGACCCCGGCATTGTTGAAAAGAAAATCGATGCTTTTCGAGAGCCGCAGAATCTCTTCGATGACAGATGCATATGCATCCCTGTCACGCACATCAAGAATGAAGGGGTGGATAACACCCGGCCCTGAATGCTCCCGAACCATGGCTGCCAAAGCATCTTCGTTGTGCGCCGAGCCAAGCAAGGCGCTTCTTGTCAGGTGAAAGACCTGATGTTTCAAAACCTAGCCAGTAGAAACTACCGAGTGTTGCAGTTATGTTAGCTAACCCATTGGAAAACCGCGGAAGGCACCGCGTGAACAACA
>CAISTY010000175.1 GCA_903888515.1 Akkermansiaceae bacterium
CACAGCAATTTCCTACCAGCACTTCAGTAGATCCATGCATGTAAAATCGCGCCTTTTCCATTCGCTTTTCGGTTTGACCTTCGTGTTTGCGGCGGTCCTGGTTGAAGCTGGTTCCGTGGTGATTCCCGCCTGGTCGTTCGACCGTGGCAACGTCCGGGTGGATGCGGATCCGGCGGGGTTCGCCGATGCGGGGCCGGTCGTGGTGAGCGGGGAGCGGAAGCCCTGGGGTTACACGGTCGAATACGACGTCGACGTCCCCGTTACCGCCGCCTACACACTTCAGATTTGTTACGCGGCGGCCGAGGTGCGACCGATTGAGGTCTTTTTCGACGGGCAGCGCCTGGCCAATTGGTGCAGTGGGGTGACCTTCGGTTCGGCACCCACTGAGCAGCCGGACACACCCACATTCAACAGCAGCGGCGCGAAGTGGGAAGGGCTTGATAGCAATCCGTGGAACAAACTTCAGCCGATCACCAAGGGCAAGCACACTGTGAAGATCACGCGTAGCGGGCCGCTGCCTCACCTGGTGGCCCTGCGTCTGGACACGCCGACGGCCTTTCCGGAAGATTGGAGGCCGCCCCAGCATACCGTGCGGGATCTGGAGAGCATCCCGCCCGCCTATCGCAAGGCCTTCTCCAAAGTCGCGGTCTTGCCGCCGCCGGGCGATCATACACCCCCACCCGGAGCCGCCGGATCGTTGGAAATTCCCGCTTGGACATTCGATCGCGGCAATGTCCGGATCTATGCAAGCCCCGACGAATATGCCGATACCGGGCCGCTGGCGGGCGGGGGACCACAACCACCTGAGGAGGGTATGGTCGAATACGACATCGAGTTTCCCGTTACCGCCGAATACACGCTTCAGATTTCCTACGCGGCGGCCGAGGCGCGGCCAGTGGACGTGTTGTTGGACGGCAAGAACCTGGGCAAATGCTGCACCGGCGTAACCTTCGGTTCGGCGGCCATTGTGCTGCCGGTCGAATTGACATGGACCAGCAGATTCACGAGGTGGGAAGGGCTTTATGATCATAAGGAGGCAAGACTTCTCAAGCTGTCGGTCACCAAGGGCAGGCACACGCTGAAATTCACCCGTCGCGGGCCGCTGCCCAACCTGGCGGAGATACGGCTGGATTCGTCGGTGAAGTTCCCAAGTGAATGGAAGCAGCCTGAGCGCAAGGTAGACCTCAGCCGGGTCCCCGCTGCGCATCGCGCCGCCTTTCTGTCTCCGGACGCCGTGAACGTGGCGGCCCTGCGGCTGGCCATTCAGGATACGATGGCAACCTCAGGCCCGCAATATCCCGGTGGGCCGGAGTACCTGAAACAACTGGCCGAGTTGGAGGCAAAACAGAGCGCGGCCCAGCGCGGCACGGCCGAGGACCAACAGAAGATTGAGGACTCGCTTCAAGCGTTGCGCAGCCGGGCCATGCTGGCCCATCCGGCCTTGATGTTCGACAAACTCCTGTTCCTCAAGCGGGGGACCCTGGGCTACGGCCACACCTATGCGGATCAGCACTTCGGCAATATGGGCGGCAATCTCTGCATCCTGTCGCCGGTGTCCCCCAGCGGCAAGGTCACCCCGCTCGTGCCGGAACTTGACGGCGGGCTGTTCGACCGGTTCGACCTGTCGTTCGACGCGAAGAAAGTGGTCTTTGGTTACAGAAAGAAATCGGCTGCTGATTCTCGACCCGATTCGGGTTCAGGATTCGAGCCCTTCCGCATCTACGAGATCGACATCGACCCTGTGGCCGGGAAGATGGTCCCGGGCAGTCTGCGGCAGCTCACCTTCAGCGGCAACGAGGAGGCCGAGTGGATCCGGGGAAACGACAACTGGCAGCGATGCTTTCACGATATGGACCCGTGTTATCTGCCCAACGGCAAGATCATGTTCGTTTCCACCCGCGCGATGCGGGGCGTTTACTGTGCGTCTGGCGCGTCGGTCACGACGCTGTACTTGATGGACGCCGACGGCAAGAATATGCGCCGCATTTCGGAGAGCCCGCTCAACGAAACCGCGCCTTCCCTACTGGAGGACGGCCGGGTAATCTACACGCGATGGGAGTACGTGGACAAGGGGCTGGGCAACGCCGAAACCATTTGGGCGATGCGACCCGACGGGACGGGTTCGGACCACGTGTATAAGCTCAACACGGTCTGGCCGGCCGGGATGAGCAGCGCCCGCGGTATTCCGGGCAGCCGGCGGATCGTGGCGGTCGCGGGCAACCACTATTTGCCGGGAAAGGGCCCGGTGGTGCTGGTGGATAATCGCCGCAGCCGACGCTCCGAGGAGGCGATGCATTGCATCACGCCCGAAATCGGCTATCCGTCGACCTATTCGTACACAACCAGATTCGGCGCTTTCATGGACCCTTACCCGTTTTCGGAGAAATTCTTCCTCGTTTCTCACACGCCGGGCTCGAAAGTGGAAAAGTACGGGCTCTACGTGTTGGACGCGTGGGGCAATCGGGCGGAGCTTTATCAGGACCCGGACATCTCCTGTTTCGAGTCGATGCCGCTTCGACCGCGACGCAGACCCACGGAGATTGCCGCAGTTGCCGCCACGGACAAGGCAGTCGCTGGGGCCAACGCAGCCGACGAAGAGAAGACCGGCACGCTGTTTATCCAGGACGTGTACGAGGGGATGACGGGCATCGAGCGGGGGAGGGTCAAGTATGTGCGGGTGATGGGAGCCCTGGAGGGGCCCTGGAGTGGCTTCATGCCGTGGAGCCTCGGCGCTGATCCCCATCGCAAGAAGGTCTACGGCATTGCCAAGGTCCACGCGGACGGCTCTGCTTTCTTCACTGCGCCGTCTGACGAGAACCTCTTCTTCCAGGCGCTGGATGAGAATTTCATGGCGTTGCAGCAGATGTCGACGTTCATCAACCTGATGCCGGGCGAGAACCGGTCCTGCATCGGGTGCCACGAGTCGCGCAGGAAGGCGCCGAGACTGGCAGCAGGCCGCCCGATGGCCGTGGACCATCCCGCCCAGAAGCTTGCGCCGCAGCCGGGCGACACCGGTCCTCGCATGGTCGACTTCGCTGCGGACGTTCAGCCGACCCTCGACAAGCATTGCGTCGGTTGTCACAGCGGTAAGCAACCCAAGGGCCGCCTGGACCTTGTCGGCGTGCCGATGGAGAAATATAGCCGCTCATATAGCAACCTTACCGGCGATGGCTACGGCAACGGCTTGATAAACTTCAGGGCGTGCGGGGCCGGCAGTGCCCATATCCGGGCCGTGCCGCCACTGACGCACGGTTCGCTTGTGAGCAAGCTGACCGATCAGATTCGTCAGGATCCCTGCAAGGCGAATCTCACCCGCGAGGAGTTCATCAAGATCGCCACCTGGATCGACGCCAACGTCCCGTACTACGGCACCTACCGCGGCAAGATTTACCCCCAAGACAAAGACCACCCGGACTTCCGAGCGCTGCCGTTGGTCGGCAAATAGGCGGTGACGATCGCAGTGAACGGCTACGAGAAACATTTCTACCCATGAGAGTAGTCTGCCTATCCCTTCTTTCCCCGCCCTCCGGACCGGCCCTGGTCTTTATACACATTAATTGGATCTCCGATCACCCTCTTGGTCGCTCCGCGACCTTGGAACCCCAACCCGCACTGAACACCAAGCGAGGAATCGCTCCCCTGAATTGTGTATAAAGACCAGGGCCCGGCCACCGGCTCTTGCAATGGCCTTCACCGGGAAAGCAATTTCCTAACAGTGCAACGGATCTTGCGCCGGAAATATTTCCGGAATCACTTGAAATCTCCGGGTTTTCTGAAAGAGGAGCGAAAGGCGTGAGGTATATCACAGGCGCAGCCAATCTTCCGCTCTCCCGGATGCGATGACCGCACCAGTTGGCTCACAGTTCCAAACCATCAAACCACACTTATGATGAATCCCACCATGAATCGCCGCTCGTTTTCAGGAAACACCACGCTTGAGGGTGCCGGTCTGGCAGCCAGTTCCGTGTTAACCGCTCCTTCTGCCGGAGGTGCCAATCGTGAGGGAAACTCCCCACTGTTGAGGAGCATGAAAGGAAAAATCAGGATGCATAAACCAGCGGCGGTCCTGTGTCTGGCAGTGGTCGGGTTCATTGTTTCGGCAGGGGTTCTTCCGGCGGAAAAGGGCGGCAAATTCAGTCTGATCCTCCGCGCCTACAACGAAGGTATCGCGTACCCGTGAACTATTACAGAAAAGGGAACATCGCATGAGAAACTTAACTGAAAAGACGAATGTCAAAGCCGTATTCCAAGCGGCTATCGCTTTTTCGATTATCGTAACGCTTTGTGGTGCGTTACATGCCGCGGAATCGACAGCGACTCCCACACGCACGCAGGCGGATGTGAAAAAGATCATCGCCGAGCAGAAAGCGCAGCTCGAAAAAGACAGCAAGGCCTTCGAGGAGGCGAAAACCTATCCCTATTATTCGTTCTATCAGGTGCCCGCTGCTCGCGGCAGGAGAGACACCGAGCTTAGAAAAGTGCTGACCGGCTCGCTGCCTGGTGAAAAACCCGAAGACTACAACCTTCGCGTGGTGCAATTCGCCAACCGTAAGGGGGTGGACTACCTCGATGTCGACCCGCGTATGCCGCTGCGGGAATGGACCTTCACGGAAGAAGCCTATACGAAAGCCGGGATTCCGGCGAAGTATCGCACGGACAACCGCAAGGTAAAGGCTCACCTGGCTGGGTTCTTCAGCATTGGCTGCACGATTGACGAAGGCGAGTTTGCGGGAAGATATGAGATCCCAAAGCTGCTTCTGCGGTTTTCCGACGGACGTGTCCGGATGGTTCTGCCGGTTCATATCAGCAGCGAGGACCAGGATTTCGTCGCCGGGCATCACAAGGCTGCGATGGACGAGATCAAAGCAGCCCGCCTCAAGGAACATCCGCGTGTTATTCCTGCAGGGCATAAACAACAGTATGCCAATCCCAAGCAGCCCGGCGAGAAGAACGGCCACATGATTACGGAATCGGAGTTCTTCTACTTTGTTTCGGGCACCGAGCATCCCGAACCCGGAAATGCGGGGAGCTGGTGCACCTGGATCAACTCGATGGGCGACCAGAAAGCGGGGCGGTGGGAACGCCTCAAACGAATGACGTGGTTTGACTCGATGTGGCTCGTCTACGAATACGGCGGATACTACATGCCGCAAATTGGTGCTCAAGGCCAGCCTCGCGAGAAGTTCGGCTGGTATGTTGGCGGACCGACGATTGACGGCAAGGGCACCAATGGCGGTGGAGGCGGATGGCATATCGGAAACGGCGACCCGGGGATCGGTGCGCATGAATGGGGACACATGACGGGATTGCCCGGTGTCCAGGGTCCCGGCAGAGGCGAAACCATGTGCGACACGCTCCGCGATACCGCGATGGGCGGCGGCGGAGGGCCTCAACTCAAAACACCCCACAATCATGTCTTTTCCGGAGGGGACTTCTACGGGCAAACTCACTTCTACCGGGCGGTGGGCGAAGACCCCTCTCTGGGCTACCTCTGGTGCGCACGGTTGCCCGCTTATAGTTCTGAAGGGAAATCCTCCTTTCTGGTTTTCTTTGAAATGTTCAAACGGCTACAGCTGACCGATTATGCCGATCCGAAGATGGTCAACAAACCGGTGGTGGAGTTCGGCGATCTCTTCGGCGAATACGCCGCCCGCTCGGCGACCTTCGATTTCCAGCGGGAAGTGGATCGGATGATTCCCGGAAAGCAAATCCTGGAGAAAATCGACACCGAGAACAATATCTGGCGGGTTCCTCCAGACTTCGCCCCCCAGACCTATGGGTTCAACGTGGTTCGACTGATTCCCGGCAAGGGCGCCGGGAGCTTCGAGGTGGATTTCACCGGAATGCACGACCCGAAAACGTTCAGCGACTGGCGCGTGAGCTTGGTGGCTGTGGGCGGCGACGGGGTGCGCCGGTATTCCAAGATGTGGAACAAGGGCGCGATGACGTTCGACGTCAAGCCGGATGACAAATCGCTCTGGCTGGTGGTCGCTGCCACTCCCACGGCCTACACCTCCATGGCGACGAGCGGCAGGCGTGGGGTCAGTTATCCGTGGCAGGTCAAGTTGACCGGCGCCACCGTGGGTACGCCCGAGGCGCTGCGAGAAGATTACGGCCCGCGCACGTTGCCCAGTGCGGTCGCCCTCTCTGAGTTGGTCCGGCACAAAAACGGCGGCGGTCTGGTGGCCAAAACCGCGACCGTTGCCGAGACCGCCTACGTTGGCCCCAACGCGATGGTGCTGGGAACCGCGACGGTGAAGGACAATGCACGCATCGAAGGATACGCCGTCGTCAAAGACAAGGCCACCGTCGAGGAAAACGCCAAACTCTACGGAGCCGCCGTCACCGACGGAGGAACCGTCGTCCGGAAAGACAGCCGATTCCACCTGCCAGTAATCAAACACGAGCATATCGGAGATCTGGACGTCATCGGCACGAACACGCTGCCTCCTCGATACGGCAGCGCCAGATTCAACGAGCAGGGCATCTGGGCGGTCTATGCGATGATGGATGCGGACGATGTGTATCTGTACGATTACTTCCGATACAAAGCGGAGCCGAGTCCGATGGACAATAATCCGACCTGGCCCACTATGGACGGCTTCGTCTTCGGAAAACCCCGCGCTGTGGTCTACGATACAACCACGGAAGAACCGGTTGCAGGGTTGCAGTTTGACGGAGAGAAACAATACGCCCTGCTTCACCCGGCGGCGGTGGACCTGGTGGAGGCGACGATCGTCGCGAGGCTGATCGTCGAGCCGAATGTCGGCGGGACGATCTTCGACTGCGGAACCGATAAGGAAAACTGCATGACGTTTGCCGTGGCCAAAGACGGCACGTTGACGCTGAAAGCCGTTGTTGACGGTAAGACGCAGTTCGACCTCGAAGGGGGCGAGAAGATGATCCGCTCCAAGGCGGTTAGCCTGCGTGTGGAGGTCGATGGAAAAACCGTCGCCCTGTGGATGGGCAGGGACAAGATCGCTGAAACGAAGTCCGCGTTCCGATGCACCGACCTGTTTGGCCCGGATGTGGTGCGAAGCAATACGATTGCCGCCGGCCGCGATGGAAAGGGCAACCTCAAGAGCATTTTTGATTCGGTTACGATCTACGCGAAGGTACACAACAGTGTTGATGCCAACGGTGTGGTTGCGTTTGATAAATTGCCCCCCATACCCCTGGAGGCCCCGCCCATCGTTGGAGACAATATTCTGGCCCTTCTCGCAAAACGAGACGATCCCAAACAAGCCGCCGCCATCCGCGAGGCGGCGAAGAAAGTTACCGACTTCTACCAGTTAGGCGGGTCTCCGGCGAAACACACGTGGAATTATGATCTGTGCAACAAAGGGTTTTTCCAGCGTAACACGTTAGGCAAACGACTGCATCAACTGATCCGCCGGGATCCCGATTACGTCAAATGGGTCGATGAGATTCTGCCCAAACTGGGAGAAGAAACCCAGGAGCGACGCACCGTCATGGAACGTGAGTTCCACGCCAAGATTTACCAGAAGTCCGTCAACAGCAGCGATGAAGCGCGCGCGATCGGCCATCTAGCACACCAACTGTGGAACGCCCATTGGCGCTGCGATTACGCGCGTTATTTGAATGGAGAACATGTTCCTGCCCACATCAAGTCCGTATCGGGCCTGGGCATGGATGGCGCCAGGGGTCGTCTCAATCCGGATTCGTGGATCAAAAGTTCGGACGTTACCGTATCCAAACCTGACCTCTGGAGCGTCGAAGGGATTCTGTCCGGTGAATACGACAAGCTGTCTCCCGATCTCAGGCAATGGTATCTGCATACGCATGGACCGATCAAGATCAAAGAGTAAGTTTGAAGTGTGAAGTCTAGAGTTTGAAGTACGCACGTAACAGATTAAATGGAACAAGAAAGGAAATACACATGTCCACAACAATAACTGCAAAACACGCTGTGTGCCTTATGACGCTGCTGGTGTTGCCGGGCGTCGGCGTCAACGCGCTTCTCGCGCAGGAAATGTCCACCGAAATCTACGGCAATCACAAACTGGGCGAGGAAACCACCGTCAAGCAATCGCTGGACGACCCCAACTTCAAGCTGAGAAAACTGGATAAGGACCACTATCTCTATTTCGAGCAGCCCAAACCGTCGGCCGAGGAAGTGTCGCAGATGAAGGCGCTGAAGGCACAGAGCTGGACGGTTCCGATTACCGCCATGGAGATGAAACTGATCCCCCGCGGCGAGTTTGTCATGGGCTCACCTGAGAGTGAACGTTATCGCCGCAAAGATGAGGTGCAGCACAAGGTGAAGATCTCAAAGCCCTTTTATATGGGTATCTTTGAAGTGACTCAGCGCCAGTTCTACTATTTAACCATCCCCGATTACAATTTTGTCGCCTGGAAGTTCGCGGACGGGCCCCTTCACGTGGGCGGGGCGTTCCATCACAGGCATTCCGTAAAATGGGGAGACTGGATCCAAGAACATCTGAAGTATCTGCCGGATAACCCCATGGAGACCTTCTCCTGGACAACGGCGGTGAAGTATTGCAGGCGGCTGACGGAAATTGAACGGCAGGCAGGCCGACTGCCCGAGGGATATGAGTATCGTCTTCCGACCGAGGCAGAATGGGAATACGCCTGCCGTGCCGGAACCACGAGCTATTTCAATACCGGCGCGGATTTGGATACCTTGATCGTCGGGGGTTCCAAAGGCCAGAAAGGCCAAGGCGACGCATTTGAGCCCTCTTTGCTGGATCTTGGCAAGTTTGCGTTCAATGGCGGGAGGCCCGGAAAGATCAGCAAAGAACGAATCGCCAATGCCTTTGGCCTGTACGACATGCACGGTAACGTGTATGAATACACACTGGACACCTACGCACCGTACAAGTCGGACAAAGGGGTGCAGGTCGATCCGGTGAACTTTGAGAATGAACCGGATCAGGCAGTTTTTGTGGATGAGAAGGTCGTTCGCGGCGGTTGCTATTTATCCGCATTCCCCTGGCTGGAAAAGGGTGAAACGAAATTCGACCACCATTCCCTGGACCTGCGAAGTGCCGCAAGAAACGGCATCCCGTTTGACTTTGATTTCAACATTATTACCGGGATGCGAATCGTGCTTGCCCCGAAGATCGACGCACCCATGTTCGAAGCCCCCGAAGCGAAGGCGCCGACGAAGAAATGACCGATCCGACTCTAACTTGACGTGTAGAAGAAACGTCAGCCTTGGGCACCGCCAGACGCTGGCGGTTTCTTGATCAGAGCTCATCGCAAATGTACATTCATATCACCAACAACCGGAAGGCCTCGGCCGAGGAGATCGTCTTCGAGGCCAACGGCCGGGGCAACCAGGAGAACCTGATCGGACAACTCATGAGCGGTGCCCACGCCCTGAAGGTGCCGGTGGACAACCGAGCTGGCTGTCACGACATTCTGCACTTTTCTGCGCGAGTTCTCGTCAGCTTATACTTTACGCGGCCAGTAACTGAGCTTTCTCGAACGTCTGGAACCGTAGTGTCAGCAGCGAATCGAGTGGCAAAAGGAACATTGATTATCAGGCTGGCGGCAATACTGACGGCGCTGGTCTCGCTGCTCCGAAAATAGAGTGCTCGTACCGCTTTCGATCAGTTGCAACGGGCGGCGCGAATTGAAATTCGCCTTGCAAAACGAAACCTGTGGTTTTATTTTACAAGGCATGAAGCGTTCCTACGAAGAATTGTTGGGAAGATATTTGGAGATATTCCCTTGCGTGGTGGTGATCGGGGTGAGGCAGAGCGGGAAGACGACGCTGATAAGGACGCTGCCGGAAGGTTGGGCGCACTACGATCTTGAGCGTCAGGCGGACCATGAGGTGGTGTCACGCGACCCGGACGCCTTTTTCCGGTTGCACCCCAGACAGGTTGCGTTGGACGAGGCTCAGTTGGTTCCGGGAATATTTCCGGCGTTGCGGGTAGCGATCGACGAGACGCGGGATGACAAGGGGAGGTATGTGGTGACCGGCTCCAGTTCTCCGGAATTGCTGCGGTCGGTCTCGGAGAGTCTGGCGGGACGGGTGGGAGTCATCGAACTCGCCCCGTTCTCATGGGAAGAGGTGACGGCGACAGGGGAGAGAGAGTCATTGGTGGGGCGGTTGGCGGATCGGCGGATGAGTCCGGCTGAGTTGGTGGCGGGACTGGGGCCGCGGGCGGATGTGGCGCAGGCACATGATTTCTGGTTCCGTGGAGGGTTTCCGGAACCCTGGCTGAACCCCGGCGAGGAGTTCCGCCGGCTATGGGTGGAGCAGTATCTCCAGGCCTACGTTTACCGCGACGTCAGGCGCTTGTTTCCGGGACTCGACGAGTTGCGCTATCGGCGTTTCGTCGGGATGTTGGGCGGTCTGTCCGGCAAGGTGCTGAACTATGCGGAAGTGGCGCGGGCACTCCAGACGTCGCAACCGACGGTGCGGGATTACTTCGAGATCGCGCACGGGACCTTTGTTTGGCGGCGCGTTCCAGCGTTCACTCGCGACGCCGTGAAGCGGGTGGTCAAACACCCGAAGGGCTATTTGCGCGACAGCGGCTTGCTGCATTCCCTATTGCGGATCCCGGACACGGATGCCTTGCTGAGCCATCCGCAGATGGGGGCATCGTGGGAAGGTATGGTGGTCGAAGAGATTCTGCGGCAGTTGTACGCGCGCGGCATGCCGCACCAGTATTCCCATTACCGCACCGGCGGCGGGGCGGAGGTGGACTTGGTGATTGAGGGGGATTTCGGGCTGGTTCCCGTCGAAATCAAGCACACATCCAATGTGCGGCCCCGCGACCTGCGCTCACTGGGCGACTTCGTGGTCGATCACAAGGCACGGCTAGGAGTGGTGGTGAACAACGACTGCACGACCCGCCTGTATACCGAGAAACTCGTTGGCATCCCCTTTCACTGGCTGTGAACTCCAAGGTTTCGGGTTCCAGTCCGTGGGCGCGGCAGTTGGCCAGCAGGGTGTGGAACAGGAAGTTGTTAGATCCCGACTCCGGATTTCCGAAAAACATCCGGTTCTTCTTTCCCATTTCGGTGGGGCGCATGCGTGCGGCGCGTGCCATCTATCAGACAGTTCACCGGGCATGCACAAATGAGTGCGAACCCAGGCAGTGGATCGACTCACGGTTTTTTGTGGCCGTCGCTGGTCGTTGAATAACTTTCCAACGAATCCCGACACCCCCATTTCCCGCCCTCCGGACCGGACCTGGTCTTTATACACATCTTCTGGACCTCCTCTTGGTCGCGGAGCGACCGCACGATGGTAGCCGTGGGTTTCAACCCACGGTTTATGGCATCCCATGAGGGATCGCGTCGCGGAGCGACGCCTGAAACCTCGTTGCCCTTTGGCACACGCCCACATCAAGCGTCGCGACGCGACGCAACATTCATATCACCCTTGGAACCGTGGGTTGAAACCCACGGCTACCCTCCAGGGTCGCTCCGCGACCCTGAAACCACAACCCGCGCTGAAAACCAAGCGAGGAATCGTTCCCCGGATTTGTGTATAAAGATCAGGGTCCGGACACCGGCTCTTGCGGCGGCCTTCACCGGGAAAGCAATTTCCTAACAGTGCATCGGATCTTGCGCCGGGAATATTTCCGGAATCACGTGAAATCTCCGGCTTTTCTGAAAGAGGAGAGAAATGCGTGAGGTATATCACAGGCGCAGCCAATCTTCCGCTTTCCCGGATGCGATGACCGCACCAGTTGGCTCACAGCAATTTCCTACCAGCACTTCAGTAGATCCATGCATGTAAAATCGCGCCTTTTCCATTCGCTTTTCGGTTTGACCTTCGTGTTTGCGGCGGTCCTGGTTGAAGCTGGTTCCGTGGTGATTCCCGCCTGGTCGTTCGA
>CAISTY010000176.1 GCA_903888515.1 Akkermansiaceae bacterium
CCAACAGGCGGGACGCCCTGTTGTCCGAGACAGCCGGGACGGCTATCCTCCAAAATTCAAATACCCGACAATAATCCTTGCGTCCGCCAAAAAAAATCTTTGAATGAGTTCTTGATCGTCGGAATTCTTCCATCCGCCCTTCTCACTCTCTCCATGACCCAGTCCGTCAGACATCCCCAGGGCCGCTGCGCTGACCACAGCACTGCGTCTCCTGTCTCCTGTCTCCTGTCTCCGCTGTGAGGACGGTCCCGCGTGCGGATCTCGCTGGCGAACATTCCCGCCGCCTGCCCCACGCCCCAGCCGCACCTCCCGGCCTGCAATCAACAATCAAAAATCCAAAATCAAGAATCTCTCCTCCTTCATCCTTCATCCTTCATCCTTCATCCTTTCTTCCGCCCCCAACCATTGATTATTGAATATTGAATATTGATTATTGCTTGCCCCTGCTTCCTGACCATTGAGTCGTGGTCACAACCACAACCCCAACCCACAAAAGAATGAGAAAGTAGCATTATTATGAAAACACAGAACATGAAAACACAGAACATCATACAACCTATAAGACATCATCTCCAACCCCTCGCCCTCGCGGCGGGTGTGGTGCTGGCTTCCGCCGTCGCGGCGCAGGCTGACACGATCACGCACGGTAGCACGACGATCAACATGGATTTCGTCACCGTGGGCAACCCGGGCAACACGCCCGACACCACCGGAGCGCCGAATCCGTGTGGCGCCGTCGCCTACGCCTACGACATCGGCAAGTACGAGGTGTCGGCTTCTCAGTGGCTGGCTGTGATTGCGGCGGATTCCACCGTAGGGAACGCGGGGTATCAGACCGGTTCGAAGCCTACGGGTGGCACAACCTAGTACGAGGCGGCTAAGTTCTGCAACTGGCTGACGTCGGGAAGTGCCAACCTCGGGGCCTATGATACCAGCGCTTCCGGCTGGGGTAACGCCAACGCCTCGCTCTACACCGCGTTCCCGTCCCATAATCCATCTGATTCGGCTATGGCTGCTCTCCTGGCGACCTACGGCCGCATCTACGTCATTCCCACACAAAACGAGTGGTACAAGGCGGCGTACTTCGACCCGAACCACGGCGGCGCAGGCGTGCCCGGCTACTGGAACTACCCCACCGGCAGCGACACCGCGCCGACGGCAGTCTCGTCTGGCACATCGCCTGGCACCGCCGTCATGTGGCCTCAGGCGAGTGGTCCCGCCGCGGTTGACAATGCCGGCGGTCTGAGTGCCTATGGCACGATGGCCCAAGCCGGGAACGTCTTTGAGTGGAACGAGGCCCTCAGCGGTACTAAACGCGGACAGCGCGGCGGCAGTTGGGCGGAAGACGTAACCCTGACGACTTCCTCCTCTGCATTTTACGACCTACCGCTTACGCCAGAAACCTGGCCCACTACCGGGTTCCGCGTGGCGGCACGCGGGGCCGCCGCCCCCCCGGCAGGTTACACCTCTTGGGCGGGCGCGGGTGACAACGCCTTCGACGCCGATGCCAACAACGACGGCGTGGACAACGGCATGGCATGGGTGCTTGGAGCGGCAAACAAGGAAGCCAACGCCTACTCGCCCACCTCGCTGCTGCCGACCTTGGACAACACCGATCCGACCTACTTCATCTTTAACTACAATCGCATCAAGTCTTGTCCCGACACCACCATCAAGGTGCAATACTGCAGCGATCTGGCCAGCTGGTTCGACGCCGTGGCCGGTGCCGACATCATCATCAATACCGGTTCGGGTGCGGGCACCACCGACCCGGTGGAGGTGAAGATCAAGCGCACCCTCGCAGTGGGTGGCAAGCTCTTCGCCCGCCTCAACGTCGTGAAGACGCCGTAAGCACCCCGCAACCGAATCCCTAACCAACCCCAGGGTCGCCGGAGCAAATCGGCGGCCCTTCTGCGTTATGCCTGTAGCAACTGTGACTACTTTTCCCCTGCGGGAAAAGTCGCACTCTTTCGCGATCACGCGCGATCCACATACAGCAAAGCCGGCGACGCTCACAGAGACGCCGCTACAACTCCGCACTCTTTCGCGATCCCGCGCGTCCCATCTGCCTTGCCGCGCCAGCAAGGTCTTGCGGTAAGGAGGGGGGATCTTATTGTCCCCCTCTTCGTCTTACGTCACCAAAGACGCGACAGGAATTTCGCGACTCCTTACATTAAATCATTGATCATAAATCACTCAACAGTGGGGAGTTCTGCGGCTCAGGATTCGTCGGAATGAAGTCCCAGGCGGGTCTTGAGCCGGGAGAGTTTTAGTGCCGCATCGGCCCACTGGTCAACCAGTTTGCGGAAGCGCTTGA
>CAISTY010000177.1 GCA_903888515.1 Akkermansiaceae bacterium
CGGACACTGTGGATAGCCTCTCCGAACTGGCGATCATCGATCTGGAGCGTCGGCATGAGGAACTCCGGCGTGAATACGATGTCAGGTTCAAGGGGCACTGAGTTCAAGGGGGGACTTGGAAGCCGTGATCGATGGAGTGCGGAGTTGTAGCGGCGTCTCTGTGAGCGGCGCTGATTGATTATCTTTGAAGGCGGCGGTTCATTGGCGGCGAGTCTGGAGACTCGCGGTCCGGCGCGAGACACGCAAGCGCAACTGGAATCCTGATTATTTGTCAGATCAATAATTTACGACGGTCACAACCGAAGCGAAGCGGAGATGGCCATCGGCAAACCGCCGCTACAGGCAGAACGCAGAAGGGCCGCCGATTTTTGATCGGCGGCCCTGGGGTTGGTTGGGGGGGGCGGGTGATTTCCCGGCAGCGTGGGCTGTGGGTCACTTCGGAGTCACCTTGAGGCGGACAAAGATTTTGGGCTCGCCCGTAGGCAGGGTGTATTTGACCGAAGCTTCAACGGGCGGAGAACCGGCGCTGTAGTCGGTGAGGATGAGATTGGAATCTCCAGTGCCAGGAACATCATTCCACATCTGGAGGTCGCTGGAGGTTTGGACGACGAACTGTTTGCCAGCACCATACTCGGTTTTGGGGATCTTGGCGCCATTGGGCCAGGTCACTGATCCGCCAACGATGCCCGGGTTGGTGGCGAGACCGGTCTTGTTCATGAAGTAGGCCACGCCGTTGGCAACGCCGTCATGGTTGAAGTCTTGATCAGCAGGTTGGCTGCCGGCGTTGGTGGCCGCCCACGAGGCGTAACCCGCAGCGACCGCCGCCGTGAAATCCTTGCCCGTCACATTCACTCCCATCACCGGCACCGACGCGTTCGCCGGCGTGAACGAGTAACCGCTCAGGCTCGGCGTCACCGTGTAAGTGGCCGCGTCGGGCACGCCCGTGATCGTGTAGGTGCCGGCCGCAGCGGTAACTGCCGAGCGCGTGCCGTCGGACACCGTCACCCCGGCCAAGCCGACACCATTCAAGGTCACCTTGCCGCTGATGCTGTAGGTCAACACGCCGCCTAGGTTTTGGGTCACGTTGAGGCGCACGAAGAGCTTGCCACCCACTGCGAGGGTGCGCTTGATCTTCACCTCCACCGAGTCGATGCCCGCACCCGCGCCGTCTGGGGTCACGGCGATGATGATGTTGGGACCGGCCACGACCTCGGTCCAAGTGGCCAGATCGCTGCTGTATTCCGCCTTGATGGTAGTGTTGGTATCCGTATTGGCATCATCCTTCCGATTGTAGGTGAAGATGAAGTAGTTCGGATCGGTGTTGTCCAAGGTCGGCAGCAGCGAGGTGGCGTTGGCATCCTTGTCGGTCGCTCCAAGCACCCATGCCATGCCGTTGGCTACGCCGTCGTTGTTGGCATCGTCGTCGAAGGCGACACCCGCGCCGGCCCAAGAGGTGTAACCTGCCGGTGGGGGTGCGGAATAGATGTACACCGCGCCGGAATCGGCGGCCCCCGTGTCGTCGGATGCTGCCCCGACAAGGGCCACGTTGCCGTCGATGGCCACGGGGGATCCGAATTGGTTTACCCACCAGTTGACGCTCGGAGTACTCAACTTCTGGATAAGGGAGGGTGTTGCGGGAGTAGATATATCGTACAGATAGGCCTCGCCGAGGACCGGAGGCAAGTTCCAGGGCGCGTCCGAGGCATATCTTGCACTTGTGCCAATAATGACAGTGTTGCCGCTGATTGCCACAGTTTCGCCGAACCGTTGGTTAAAGAAGCGTGTGTCGGGGACAATCTGTGCCAGTTTAGTGGGCGAAGCGGGATTGCTAACGTCGAACAGAAAGGCCATACCGGCATTCCAAAGTGGCCCATTAATGACGGGGTCCCCGGCCAGGCACGCCCCGACGATGGCGCGGCCGCCTTCGATGTCAACAGATACGCCGAAGTATGGCTGCTCACCACCACTCGGGGGGTAGACGGGGTCCAATTGTACTTCGCTGGGTGTGCCGGCCCCTGCGGTGAGACCACTCAAGTCCCACAGCCACGCCTTGCCACTATAATTAGGGGCGGCGTCTCTTGCCCCGGCAATCATGGTGTTGCCATCGAGGGCCACACAAGTGGCGAAAGCTTTGTCGCTTTTGAATATCGCAGATGCTCCCAACTGGACAGGAAAGTCAGGATCGCTCACGTCGTACACATAGAACTTCTTTTCGCCCTCTGACCCGACGACGAGCTTGTTGCCGCTGAGGGCCACGCAAGAGCCAAACGAACCGGCGAGTCTGCTGATCACTCCGCGTGGATTGCCGGTGCTCGCGTCGAAGAGATAGGCCTTATTAACGCCGCGAGCCCCGACGACGGCGAGGTTGCCGTCGATGGCAGTGCCGATGCCAAATAACGCCGAGGCCGGTAATCCACCCTTGGGCTCCAGCGGAACGGTTTGGAGGCCGGTGGTCACGTCGAACAAGTAGGCCTTACCGGTATCTGTTGCTGGATTAGGGGCCGCCCAACCACCGGCGATGCCGATGTTGCCGCTAATATCCACACAATCAACACCGTTGCCCAACCTGTCCAACGCCACGGGCGTGGTGGCCTTGAATTTGGGCCCGGCCCACTCGACGGGCCCGTCCAGCGTGCCGACATCGACTTTGACCGGGCTGGCTTGCAGGTTGCCTGCGGGGTCTTCGGCGACAAACCACACATCGAAGAAGGAGTTTGGGGTGAGGCCGGTGACGTCAGCGGTGACTTCGGTATTGGCGGTTGCTAGAACCATGCTGCCGCTCTTGAGGGCACCGGGAACGGTCTGGGTCTTCATAGCGGCCGGGCTGGGGGCGGTGGCGCCATCGGCCAGCACGACATAATAGGCATTGCAGACTTCATTGGTCTTGGCGCGGGCGGTGAAGCCGCTGGTGGTGACGAAGTCGGCCAAGGGCCAGCCACTGGCCCACACGGGCGGGGTGGTGTCCTGAAGCAGGACGATATCTTGCGTGACGTTCGAGGTGGTGACGACGATGTCTGACGACTCGATCGGGAGATACGGAGCCTTGCTGGCGCGGACGGTGTAGGTGCCGGGCGAGACACTGAACGAATAGGCTCCGTCGCTGGGGACGGTCTGGATGGCAACCACATTGGCACCAACCTTCAGTTGAACGAGAGCGCCAACCGGATCCGCAAAATCATAGGTGCTGACCGTGCCGCTGATGGTGTAGGTGGGGCCCGGGAGGGCGGCGATGCCCAAGGTGTAGTTGTTCAACACCATGCCGGCCGTCAGGGCGCCGCTATGCACGCGCAAAGCGGCTATGGCGCCATTCATACTGGCACTGCCCGACGCGGGCGTGGCCTCGATGAGCCCGGAGAAGAGGATGGGGTAGTAGAGTAACGGCGAAATGTTGAGGGCGACTGTCTGGGTGTTCTTAGGGACGCCATCGAGGTAAACATTCTCCGTGGTCCCATCGTAGGTCACCACCCCATGGTGCCAGACCCCAATCGAAGGCCCAGCGCCGGAGTCCGCCGGGTCCCAAAGCATGTCAGGAGGGACACTGATGTATTGTGATGCCGCGTTCATTACGGCCCAGGGACCTTCCCCAAACTTGCCCGCGTTCTTGCCATCGTCAGGTTGATTTTCGGTCCACGCGAAAAACTTACGCCTGTCGGTCCGGGGGCCGGTGTTCACCCAGAACCATATCTCCATGGACCAGAGGTTGGCGCCCGACAACGCCGCGGGCGTCGCGACGGTCGAAATCAAGCACCGGAGGCCATCAGGGGAGTTAGGAACGTTGAATCCACCCTTGTCGGCCAAGAAAGGAGGGAGGGAAGTTGAAATGCCGTAGATGTTGTAAGGTGATGCGCTGGCCCGGACAAACGAGCCGCCCATCGTGCCAGAGTTGGTCCAACTGGTGACGCGGGTTTCCCCTGACTCGGAAATGGTCGTCAACCCGACCTGATAATTTAAGTCAATCAAGAGCGAGCCGGCAATATCCAGCGCCGGGGCGGGCGTGTGCGACATTAGCAACACCCCCGCAGTGACCGCGAGGGCGAGGGGTTTGAGATGATTCAGATGTTGGATCATGTTCTGTGTTTTTATAATGTTGTTGGTTGGTGGTTGATTAGTCATGGGTCATGGGTCATGTGGCAAGCAATAATCAATATTCAATATTCAATATTCAATAATCAATGGTTGGGGGCGGAAGAAAGGATGAAGGATGAAAGATGAAGAAGAGGAGGAAGGAGGAAGGGGGGCAAGGGAGAAGGGAGGCGGAAGAGGTGGATGAGAGATTTTGGATTGGAGGATGGGAGGCTGGATGTCGGAGGTGTTATCTTCGTTTCGGATTTCGTGCTTTGAATTCAGTGGTTAGAGCGGAGCACGGAGGGATTCCGACGACCTGAGTGAAAGAAAAAACGGTTTTTTTATGGGGAGCGCAAGATTTTTTCGGGAATTTGAATTTTGGAGGATAGCCGTCCCGGCTGTCTCGGACAACAGGGCGTCCCGCCTGTTGGAATTCCGCCATGGAGATGCGGTCTCCGGCACGCGGAGCGGGACGCTCCGGGCACGGTCTGTAGCAGGATGCTCCAGCTACGCGGCGATTTCCTATGCCCCGCGTGTTGGGTCAGGAATTCGCCACGGAGATGAGACCCGGATCAGAACGCGGCGTGAGCGTTGGCGAACTCGGCAAAACCCGGCGCAGCCGTGACGGGCATGGCCGCAGGCAAGCCACGGGGCGCGGTCAGAACATAGGTATGGCGGCTCATTGGCTGGCGAGTCTGGAGACTCGCGCTCCGGCGTGAGACACGCATCCGCAACTGGATTCCTGATAGTTTGTCTCACAAATGATCCTGCCCAC
>CAISTY010000178.1 GCA_903888515.1 Akkermansiaceae bacterium
TTCGCATCAGCCAGGCGCAGATGCCGCGCTGCGCTGGAATTCAGAAATCCGATGTATGATTTATGATTTTTGATGTTTGATTTTTGATTGGAAGAATCTTTCGCACACCGTATCGCCACTGACACCACCCACCCACCACCATGACTGCTCTATCTGAAAACCACCGCCGCCGCCACGCCACCCGCTTCCACTCCACCCTCGTCATGTCGGCGCTGCTGCTGGTGCCGGCCATGGGCCAGGTCGCCGTGTCCAACGTCCGCGCCGCCCAGCGCCCGGGAACCAACCTGGTGGACATCGACTATGACGTCACCGGCACCACCAAGCCCGTGGTGGTGAGCATGCAGGTCTCCGACGACGACGGCACCACCTTCAGCGTGCCGGCCACCAGCCTCAGCGGCGCGGTGGGCGGCGGTATCACGCCCGGCCCCAACCTGCGCATCACCTGGGACGCCGGCACCGACTGGGCCGGCCACTTCTCCACCCAAGGCCGCTTCAAGATCACCGCCGACGATGCCGAGTTCGTGTTGATCCCCGCCGGGAACTTCCTGATGGGCCAGACGGGCATCGCCGAACCAGTACATACGGTGTTGGTGAGCGCGTTCTACATGGCGAAATTCGAAGTGACCAAGGAGTTGTGGGACGAGGTGAGGACGTGGGGGGCGACCAACGGCTATACGGACCTTGCTCCGGGGAATGGCTCCTATGCCTCGAAAGGGGCGAATCACCCTGTGCACAGTATCACATGGTACGACATGGTAAAGTGGTGCAACGCACGCTCGCAGAAGGAAGGTCTAACGCCATGCTACTACACGGATGCCGCGCAGACGGTGGCATCCATTTACAAATTGGGCACACCCGTCATCGATAACACGATGGTGAAGTGGACCGCCAGCGGCTATCGTCTGCCGACCGAGGCGGAGTGGGAGAAGGCGGCGCGCGGCGGCTTGAGCGGGAAGCTTTTCTCTTGGGGTGACACGATCAGTCACAGTCAGGCGAACTATCACAACAGCAGTTTATACAGTTTCGACGTGAGTCCGACGCGGGGTTATCATCCCACATGGAGCAACAACGACGATGGCAACCATCCCTACACCTCGCCGGTGGGGAGTTTCGCCCCTGACGGATTCGGGTTGTATGACATGGCGGGCAATGTGGGGGAGTGGTGCTGGGACTGGTCTGGGAGCTACCCCTCGATGTCACAGATGGATCCGCGTGGTGAGGCATCGGGCTCGGGCCGGGTGCTCCGGGGCGGCAGTTGGGACAACTACGCGGACTACTGCCGTGTCGCGAATCGCTACAACTACGCCCCGTCCGACTACTTCGGTAACTTCGGGTTCCGCATTGCCCGCAATTCAGTCCCCTAGCCACAGCAGGCCGCGGAGCGACGAGCAGGGCCAAGGCGGAGCCGCCCTGCCGGAGTGAAGCGGAAGATGAAAATTTTGAATTTTGAATGATGGATATTGAATTGAAGAAGAAGCGGGGAGAGCCGGCTTCCCGCCGGCAGTGTTTGGCATCCTGCCGAACACTCTTCCGCGCATGGACCGCGCCTGGGATGTTTCACCCGCAGGGGCAGTCAGGGCGCGGCGGGGCCGCCACGCCCTACCGTTCCGCCGGTAGGGCGGCTCGGCCGCGGGCCGCCCACTTTTCCGCCCGCACGGGCGGCGGCTATGGGGCGGTGCAATCTCTAACGACGCTCATAGAGCGCCGCTACAAGGCTTTCCACTCACTAACGTTTCCCGTTTCCCAATCCCCGCACCATTCCCGCATATGAAATTCCCGCTCCTTGCTATCACCGCCATGTGGGCCGCCGTCAGCCTGTTGCTGGTCCCGCCCGCCCGCGCCGACGTGTCCGTGTCCATGTCGAACCGGACCACGCTGGACACCCGTTCCGGCCTGCTCACACTGAATTCGGCCGACGTGCCCAAGGCCATCGCCGACAACACCACCGTCACCTCGTCGCTGGTGGTAAGCAACCTCGTGGGCGCCATCGCCGATGTGAACGTGAGCCTTGACATCACGCACACCCGGGCGGCGGATCTAACCGTCAGGCTGCGCAGCCCGCAGGGCACGTGGGTGCAGATGTTCGCAAACATCGGTGGCAGCGGGGCCAACTTCACCGCCACCGTCCTTGATGGCGAGGCCGCCCCCGCCATCGCCAGCGGCACCGCGCCCTTCACCGGCAGCTTCCGTCCGGCCCAAAAACTCACCGCCCTCGACGGCCAGAATCCCAACGGAACATGGACGCTGGAAATCCTCGATAGCGTGACCAACAACACCGGCACCCTCAACAACTGGTCGCTGCGATTCGATGCCGCGCCATACACATACACCACATCTAACGGCAAGGTCGCCATCACCGGATACACCGGCCCCGGCGGCGATGTGAGCATCCCCGCCACGATCAATGGCCTGCCGGTTATCGGCATCGGGAATTGGGCATTTGAATCCCTCACCAGCCTGACCAGCGTGACGATTCCTAACAGCGTAACCTTTATCGGAGATGGTGCATTCGATTCCTGCAGCGCGCTCACCAGCGTGGTGATCGGCAACAACGTGGAGAGCATCGGGGATAGCGCGTTCTGGCACTGCGCCAGCCTGACGAGCGTGACGATCCCTAACAGCGTCACCCGCATTGATGCCTGGGCATTCGAATCCTGCACCAGCCTGGTGAGCGTGACGATCCCCGCCAGCGTGACCTTCATCGGGGATGGCGCGTTCATGGCCTGCACCAGCCTGCCCGGCTTCACGGTGGCTGGTGGCAACCCGGCGTTCAGCAGTGTGGACGGGGTCTTGTTCAACAAGGGCCTGACCTCGTTGATCCAATGGCCGGGAGGCAAGGCGGGGATCTGCACGATACCTAACACCGTCACCAGCATCGGGTTCCTGGCGTTGGTGGGCTGCCCCAACCTGACCAAGATCATGGTGGATGGCGGCAACCCCGAATACAGCAGCAGTGTGGATGGGGTCTTGTTCAACAAAAGCCAAACCACGCTCATCGCCTATCCGGGCGGCAAGACCGGCAGTTATGCCATCCCCGCCGGCGTGCACACCATCGCAACAGGGGCGTTCGCCTTCTGCACCAACCTGACCGACATCACCATACCTAACAGCGTAAACCACATCGGGGGCAGCGCGTTTTACATGTGCGGCAGCCTGACCAACGTCACAATCCCTAACAGCGTCACCCGTATCGATGAGTGGGCGTTCGAATCCTGCACCAGCCTGGCGAGCGCGACTTACACGGGCAACGCCCCGGCGCTGGGAGAGGGTGTTTTTGATGATACCGCCGCTGTTTTCGAGGTGCGTTATTACTCCGGCAAAACGGGATTCAGCTCGCCGTATTGGATGGGTTATACAGCCGTTGACATAGGGGTTTTCCCCGGCCCGCTGATCGTGTTGGAACAACCGGCGGGCACTCCGATGAGCAACGGCGGGACGCGGGACTTCGGCACGCCCGCAGTGGGGGATGCGGCCACCATGGTATTCACGATCCGCAACACGGGTGGGCTCGCATTAACCGGCCTCACGATCGGCAAGGACGGCTCTAACAGCGACGATTTCTTTGTGAGTCCGCCTGCCGCGACCTCCCTGGCACCGGGTGCATTCACCACCTTCACCGTCACCTTCACGCCTGCGGCGACCACGCCCCGCACGGCGATGCTCCACATCTTCTGCAACGCCCCCGACGACAACCCGTTCGATATTGTTCTAACCGGTTGCGGTCCGTTCATCTACACGACCGTTGGCGGCACGGCCACCATCACGGGATACAACGGACCCGGCGGCGAGGTGACGATTCCCGCAACCATCAACGGCCTGCCGGTCACCAGCATCGGGGTCAATGCGTTCCTCAACAACACCAGCCTGACCAGCGTGACGATTCCCGCCTCCGTCACCAGCATCGGTGACGCGGCCTTCAGTGGCTGCACCAGCCTGGCGAGCCTGTATTTCCAATGCAACGCCCCCATTCTGGGTTCGGCGGTGTTTGACGGTGAGACCGGGACTACCGCCTATTACTGGTCCGGCACCACCGGTTGGACCGTGCCGTTTGGCGGACTTTCGAAAACGCCGGGACCCTTTACCTTCATGATCAATTTGGATGACAACGTCACCATCACGGGTTACACCGGCCCCGGCGGTGCGATGACCATCCCCGGCACAATCATGGGACGACCGGTCACCGAAATCGGGAGCTTCGCGTTTTATGGCTACTCCAACCTGACCGGTGTCACGATTCCTAGCAGCGTCATCGGGATCGGAAGTTATGCATTCGCATTCTGCACCCGTCTCGCCAGCGTGACGATCCCCGACGGCGTGACCAATATCGATGAAGGGGCGTTCCTGAATTGCACCAGCCTGTCCGGTATCACGCTCCCCGCCAGCGTCACCAGCATCGGGGACGGGGAGGGAGCGGACTCCGGCAGCGGGATGTTCCTCAGGAACGGGGTGTTCATCGGCTGCACCAGCTTGGGCGCGATTGCGGTGGATGACGACAACCCCGCCTTCAGCAGTGTGGACGGGGTCTTGTTCAACAAGAGTCTAACCACACTCATTGCCTATCCGGGTGGCATGGCCGGCAGCTACTCGGTTCCCGCCCATGTTTCCAGTATCAGCTTCGGGGCGTTTACCGGAGCCACCAGTCTGTTAGGGATCACGGTGGATGCCGGCCATCCGGTCTTCAGCAGTGTGGACGGGGTCTTGTTCAACAAGGATCTAACCACCCTGATCGCTTGTCCCGGTGGCAAAACCGGTCGCTATGCCATTCCCACCGGCATCACCCGCATCACCGACGGGGCGTTCGGCTTCTGCTCCAGCCTGACCGGCATCACCATTCCCGCCGGCGTCACCCGCATCGGGGTGACGACCTTCGGCTTCTGCTCCAGCCTACCCGCCGTGACGATCCCACCCGGCGTCACCCATATCGGGACTTCGGCGTTTCTTTCCTGTACCAGTCTGACCAGCGTGACGATTTCCAGCACCGTCACCAGCATCGGCGAAGATGCGTTCGCAGAGTGTGCCAGACTAACGGATGTCTATTTCAATGGTGACGCTCCCGATCTTGGTGGAGATGGGTATGTGTTCGACTGGGACACCTATGCGACCGTCTATTACCTGCCCGGCACCACCGGCTGGGGTGGTGATCTTGGCGGGATTTGGACGGCGGCGTTGCCCTTTAATTACACAACTTCCAGCGGCGCGGCCACCATCACCGGATACACCGGATACAACGACGCGGTGACCCTCCCCAGCCTGCTGGAGGACCAGCCGGTCACCAGCGTCGGCGATAGCGCGTTCCTCGCGAGCACACTGACCAGCATCATGATCCCCGACAGCGTCACCAGCATCGGTGACTATGCATTCGAAGTTTGCACGAATTTGCAGAGAGTCTATTTCCTGGGTGACGCACCCAGCGCCGGAACGGAGGTGTTCCTGGATGCCGATGACGTGACCGTGTATTGTTTGTTAGACACCACCGGTTGGAACATCCCGTTTGGCGATCGTTCAACCATGTTCTGGGACCCGCAGTCACAATTGGGTTTCACCACCGACGGGAGCGCCGTCACGATCACGCGAGACGCCGGTCCCGGCGGCGCGGTCAACATCCCTGACATGATCGCCGGCCTGCCGGTCACCGACATTGGAAATTATGCGTTCCGCGACAACATCAACATGACCAGCGTGGCGATCCCCCGCAGCGTCAACATCATCGGGGCCGTCGCTTTCGGCGGCGAATGCCCCTTCCTGACGGAAATCACCGTGGCGCCGGACAATCCCTCCTATTGCAGTGTGGATGGAGTGCTCTTCAACAAAGCAAAGACCTTGCTCATCGCATATCCGGGTGGTCTCGTAGGCGACTATACGATTCCCGACGACGTGACCACCATCGGGTCAAGAGCATTCGATGGCTGCACCTACCTTTACAACGTGACAATCCCTGACGGCGTCACCGACATCAATGACGCCGCGTTCATGTTCTGTGGCAACCTGACCAGCGTGATGATCCCCAAGAACGTCTCCAGCATCGGGCACTTTGTGTTCGTTGGCTGCGCCAACCTATACGAGATCCTGGTGGATGGCGACAACCACGACTATCGCAGTGAGGACGGCGTGCTCTTCAATGATGCGATGACCTCGCTCATTGCATATCCGGGCGGCAGATACGCAGACTACACGATCCCCAACGGCGTCACCCACATCGAGGACTGGGCATTTGCATTATGCTCCGGTCTGTACAGCGTGCTCATTCCTGACAGCGTCACCACCATCGGAGGATGGGCATTTTATAATTGCGCCTGGCTGACCGACGTCACGATCCCCCATAACGTCACCGCCATCGGGAACTATGCGTTCGATGCCTGCAACAGCCTGTCCAGCGCGGGTTTCATGGGGAATGCCCCCACTACCATGGGGATTGATGTTTTCACAGACACCGCAAGTGGTTTCACGGTGTATTATTACAATGGCGCAACGGGATTCACCACGCCGACCTGGTTAGGTTATGACGCGTACAACATGGGGAATCCGCCCGAGATCGCCGTCGAACAACCGCTTGGCACCGACCTCATGGACGGCGGCGCGAGCATCCTCTGCGGCAGCGTCACCGTCGGCGACTCGTCGACCACCTTTACCGTCACCGTGAAAAACGTCGGCACGGATGACCCCACCTACGGCTCGGTTCCCCTCAGTGACCTCGACATCACCACGGACGGCGCGAACGCCGCGGATTTCTTCGTCACCAACGTCAGTTCCTCCACGCTAGCTACCGGCACCAGTACCACCTTCACCGTCACCTTCACGCCCACGGCCGCGGGAACCCGCACTGCGGCGCTGCACATCGCCAGCAACGATCTCGACGAGAACCCGTTCGACATCAATCTAACAGGAATCGGGATGCTGCCGGAAATCGCCGTCGAACTACCGGCCGGCACCGACCTCATCGATGGTAGCGCGAGCATCTCCTGCGGCAGCGTCAACCTCGGCAGTTCGTCGAGTGCCATCACCTTCACGGTGAAAAACCTCGGCACTGGCATCCTCACCGGTCTGGACGTGAACAAGGACGGCGCAAACGCCAGCGAATTCATCATCGGCAGCCTCGGTGCCACCGATCTAACACCCGGCACCAGCACCACCTTCAGCGTCACCTTCAAACCCGGCCTTGGCGGCTTGCGCACCGCGGCCATCCACATCGCCAGTAACGACCCCGACGAGAACCCGTTCGACATCGCTCTAACGGGCGTCGGTGTGCCGGTGCCCGAGATCGCCGTCGAGCAACCGGCCGGCACCAACCTCGTTGACGGCAGCGCGACCATTTCCTGCGGCAGCGTCTACGTCGGCAGTGCGGCGGGCGTCCTGGCCTTCACGGTGAAAAACACCGGCACCGCCATCCTAACTGGCCTGGCGATCACCAAGAATGGCACGAACGCAGACGATTTCGCTGTCGGCACCCTCGGCCCCGGCGCTCTAACACCCGGCACCAGCACGATCTTCACCGTCACCTTCAAACCCTCCGCCGTGGGAGCGCGCGTGGCGGCCATTCACATCGCCAGCAATGACAGCGACGAGGACCCGTTCGACATCAGCCTGACAGGGATTGGCGTGGCGAATACGGGCAAGGACATCCTCACCTTCGTGTTCCCCGGTCAGCCCGCAACCACCATCGCCGGCACCAACATCAGCGTGACCGTGCCGGGCGGCACGGATCTAACAATCATGGCGCCGACTTATACCGTTTCCCCCTATGCCACGGGATCGCCGGTGTCGGGAACCGTTAGGAACTTCACGAGCCCGCAGACTTATCTTGTCACCGCACAGGATGGCTCCACCAAGAATTATACCGTGACGGTCAAGGTGCCGCCGGTCTTCACCAGCACCGCACCGCCCGCCACCGGCAAAGTCGGCACCGCCTATAACCATACCTGCACCGCATCGGGCACCGCGCCCATCACCTTCACGGTCACCTCGGGTGCCCTGCCGCCGCCTCTAACACTCAGCTCGGGCGGCGTGATCTCCGGCACGCCCGGCACGACGGGCACATTCAGCGGTACCATCACCGCTTCTAACGGGACAACGCCCGACGCGACGCAGGATTTCTCCATCGTCATCACCCAGGCACCGGTCTTCACCAGCGGCGCGCCGCCCGCCACCGGCAAAGTTGGCACCGCCTATAACCATACCTGCACCGCATCGGGCACCACGCCCATCACCTTCACGGTCACCTCGGGTGCCCTGCCCGCCAGCCTCACACTCAACTCGGACGGGCTGATCTTCGGCACGCCAAACGCGGCGGGTACGTTCAGCGGTACTATCACCGCATTTAACGGCACCCTGCCCAGCGCCACGCAGAATTTCTCCATCATCATCAACCCGGCATCAGTGGCACCGCTCTTCACCAGCACCCCACCTCCTGCCACCGGCATGGTGGGCACCGCCTATAACCACACCTGCACCGCATCGGGCACCACGCCTATCACCTTCACGGTGACCTCGGGTGCCCTGCCCCCGCCTCTAACACTCAGCACGGGCGGGGTGATCTCCGGCACGCCCGGCACGACGGGCACGTTTAGCGGCACGATCACCGCGTCTAACGGGACAGCGCCCGACGCGACGCAGGATTTCTCCATCGTCATCGGCCCAGCCTTGGTTCCCGAGATCGCCGTCGAGCAACCGGCCGGCACCGACTTGCTTGACGGCAGCGCGAGCCTCGACCTGGGCAGCATCCACGTGGGCAGCGCGTCGAGCGACTTCACCTTCACGGTGAGAAACCTCGGCACGGGCGACCTCAGCGGGCTGGGGATCGGCAAGAGCGGTCCTAACAGCAGCGATTTCACTGTCGGCAGCCCCGGCGTCACCACTCTAACACCCGGTGCCAACACCACCTTCACGGTGAGTTTCGCGCCCGGCGGTGCCGGGACGCGCACCGCAGTCATCCACCTCGCCAGCAACGATGCCGACGAAAACCCGTTCGACATCGAGCTAACAGGCACCGGTCTTGCGCCCGTGATCGCGGTTGAACAACCGGTTGGCAGCAGCCTCACCAACGGCAGCGCGAGCATCCACTTCGGCAGCATCGACATTGGCAGCGCGTCGGGCGCCTTCACCTTCACGGTGCGCAACCTCGGCACGACCGACCTCAGCGGACTGCTGGTCAGCAAGAACGGCGCTAACAGCGGTGATTTCACCGTCGCCAACCCCGGCACCACCAATCTAACACCCGGCACCAGCACCACCTTCACCGTCACATTCACGCCCGGTGCCGCAGGCGCTCGCACGGCAGCCATCCAACTTGCCAGCAACGATCCGAACAACAACCCGTTCAACATCAACCTAACAGGCACCTGCGTGGCGCCGGAACCACCCGTGGTGGCGACCGGCAGTCCGGTGGCGGTGAGCACCACCGGGGCGACCTTGGTGGGGGTGGTGAATCCGCAGGGTTTGCCGACCCAGGTGTATTTTGTATATGGGCTCACCACGCTTTACAGCAGTTCCACACCTTTGCAGGGTCTAACGGCAGGCAGCGGGTTCCAGGATGTGCTGGCACCCATCACCGGGTTGCTGGCCAATGTCACTTATCATTGCAAACTGATCGCGGTGAGCGCCGCCGGAAACACCCAGGGCGACGATATCAGCTTTGTCGCCACAGACAGCAGCGACACCGGCACCGGACACCCGACCGCCAAGCCCGGAGTCACGACCGGAGCCTACGCCGACGTGACGACCAGCTCGGCGAAGTTGCTAGGCAGCGTGATTCCTAACGGAGGCACCACGATGGTGCGCTTTGAATACGGCACCACGACCGCTTACGGCCAGGTGACCGGATTGCAGAGTGTCGGCAATGACAAGGTGGTGGCGGAGGTTTCGCAACTGGCGCAGGGATTGCAGTCCGGCACGGATTTTCACTACCGCCTGCTTGCCACTAACAGCCTGGGCACCACGGTGGGTGAGGACGCGGTATTCCACTCCCTCTTCCTGCCCCCCACGGTGGTGACCGGAAATGCCAACGCCCTGTCCACCACCACCGTCCGCGTCTTTGGCAGCGTGCGCGCGCGCAATGCCACCGCCGCGGTAACCATCGAATACGGCACCAATCCAGCCAACCTGACTAACAGCAAAACGGCGGCACCCGCAAGCATCTCCGGCGACGCGACCACCCAGGTGAGCGCCGAACTCACGAATCTGGCCCAAGGCACCACCTACTACTATCAGGTGCGGGCGGAGACGGCCAACCCCGGCGGCATCGGCCTGGGCGGGATCCGCTCGTTTGACGTCGGCTTGCTATCCGGCTTGTTACATCAGTTTCCTGGCGAAATCACCGCAACCGACCGGCAGGGCTCGGTGACGGTAAATCTAACACCAGCGGGAATCGGCGGCCTTTGGCGCTTGGCCGGAGAGCGGCCATGGCGGGCGTCGGGCGGCATCGCCAGCGGACTGACCATCGCCGATCGGGTGATCGAATATTACCAGGTGCCCGGCTATGTCGAACCTGTCAATGAAACCGTGGTGATCAGCATGGCCGCGCCCGCTGTAGTGCGGGATAGAGCATATACTACTGCGGCCAGCACCGGCAGCGGCGGCTTGACCGTGATTCTCAAGCCGGAAGCACTGGCGGGCCGCGCCTGGCGCTTGTTAGGAGAATCCGACGCGCAATGGAAGGACAGCGGCAGCACTCTAACCGGCAAAACACCGGGTGACTATGTGATCGAATGCCGGGCGGTGGCCGGGAGAACCACGCCGCCGCTGGTCACCGCACAGGTCGCGGATGGTGAGACCACCACCGCCACCCTCACCTATTTCCTGGCAGGGGATCCGGTGGGAGCCGCGCCAGGAAGCTTGTCGTTCGATGTGGTTTCCACCCGCCAGGACCGGCCGTATGCATACGTCGGGCAGATTACCAGCAATGTGGGATCGAGCACCGGCTTTGTGGTGCGGCCGCGGGTGGTGGCCACGGCGGGTCACGTGGTGTTTGACGATGGCACGCTGGCCGCCACTACCGGCTTGCAGTGGTTCTTCCAACGCGATGGCGGTGTGCATGAACCCGCACCCCTGACACCCCGCGGCTTCTATCTGATGGCGGGCTACGCGGCCCAGCGGACGGCTGACAACTCGCCCGGAGAGTCGTCGCCAAACTCGCAAAACCTCGATGCGGCCGCGCTGTATTTCCTCACCGATGCCGGACGCGGCGGCTTCAGCGGCTATCTCGCCAGCGACTTGCCGGTCAATGAATTCGTGACGTCCACGGCGCTGAAAACCCTGGTCGGTTATCCGATAGACGGAATCGCCCCGGCGAACCAGGGCCGGATGCACGCCACGCCGCTCGCCAACGTCACCTTCGCCTCCGCCTTCGGACAAACCTACACCACCTCGGACATCCGTAGTAGTGGCGGCGGCTCCGGCGGTCCGTTGTGCGTGCAACACACGAACGGCGTCTGGTATCCGGCCGCGATCTATCTGGGAGGAACCGCCCAAACGGTGGTCCGCGCCATCGATGGTGCCGTGGTCGATCTCTTCGGCTTCGCCGAGTCCAGTGCCTATGCCAGCGGCGACGGCACCGGCGGCACTGGCATGCAAATCACCACCGCGATCAGCTCGCCCACCACCGGCGCGATTCAAGTCGTGATTGAACCTGCTGCCGCACGCGCGGCGGGTGCCGGGTGGCGCGTCCACGCCCAACAGCCCTACGAATTGAGCGGCACACAAATCAACGACCTCAATCCTAACAGTTACACGGTGCAGCTCGCCACCATCTCCGGGTTCCTGCCACCGACACCGCAAACCGTGGCGCTGCAGGTCGGCCAGCTCACGACGCTCACGTTTACCTATGAGAAAATCATTTTACCGCCGCACATCACCTCCCCGGAAGCGGTGACGGGCACCCGCGGCCAGCCACTCGGCTATCAGATCATAGCCTCCAATTCTCCGGATTTCTTCACACAACTGGGTGCCCTACCCGCCGGGATGTCCTTCAATTCCGAAGGCCCCGGCCGGATTTCCGGCACTCCCCAGGAAGCGGGGACCTTCCCGGTCACCGTCGGCGCCACCAATGCCGGCGGGTCCGACACCAAGGTGGTGACTCTCACAGTTAGACCCGTGCTGGCCGCGCAGGCCGTGACGGTGCCCTATCAGCAACCGATGAGTTACCCAATCGTCAGCAGCGAAACCGGCGCTGGAGTGACTTACGCCAACCTCGCCAACCTGCCTGCGGGGCTCGCGCTGAATGCCGCCACCGGCGTGATCACCGGCACGCCGACCATTCCCGGCGTATATTCCGTGCCCATCACCGTCACCCGCAATGGCGCGACCTCGGCCGCAGCCATACTGACGCTCAGTATCACGGGCACGGTTCCGGAAATCACCCTTGAACCGGTCGCCAGCATGAGCATCGAATACGGCTTGCATGCCACCCTCATCGTGGCCGCCAGCGGCCTGCCCACCCCGACCGACTTCCAATGGTATGAAGGCAACAGCGGGGTGACCACCAGTCCGGTGACGGGTGCCACATCTTCCACCTTCACAACTCCTGTTCTAACATCCGGCAAGAGTTATTGGGCGCGTGTCGGCAACATCAGCGGCAGTGCCGACAGCCAGGCCGCCGTGATCAGCGTCGTGAATTCCACCAATGCGAATCTCGCCAGCCTCACGCCCAGCGCGGGGACTCTATCACCTGCCTTCAATGCGGGCACCCTCACCTATGCGGCTGCCGTTCCTTATGCCGTCTCCACCATCCGCCTTACGCCCAAGGTGCAGATTGCCCAATCCACAGTCACCATCAACAGTGCCGCAGTCACGGCGGGCGTGGCCTGCGATCCGCTCGCTTTGGTCGCGGGACCCAATGTCTTCGTCATCGGGGTGACCGCAGGCAATGGGAATACCAAGACCTATACCCTCACCGTCACGCGCGCCCAGCCGCCAATTGCCACCACGGAACCCGCCACGGATGTCAATGATGTGGCGGCCACGCTCCATGGCACGGTGGTTCCTAACAGCCCGGTCAGCGCGCGGTTCGAGTATGGCCGCACTAACAGTTATGGCGACGTCACCTCCTGGCAATCGGTTTCCGGCACGGCACCCGTCGCGCTACAGGCGGCCTTGACCAACCTGGCCGGCGACACGACCTATCATTATCGCATCATCGTCATGGCCGGCTCCGAGATGTTCACCGGCGGGGACATGGCATTCACCACCAGCCACGCGCGTCCGCTGGCCGTCACCGGCACCCCGGCCTACGTCAACCCCACCACCCAGAAACTGATCGGCGCCGTCAACCCTAACGGAAATGAAACGACGGTGTATTTCCAATACGGGCCTGACGCGACATATGGCACCAACACCACGCCCCAGAATTTCACCGCCGGTTTCAATGTGAAGGACGTTTTTGCGGAAATCACCGGTCTGACGCCGGATGCCTTCTATCACTGCCGGATTGTCGCCACCAGCGCGGGCGGTCTCACCAGTTATGGCGATGACGTTCTTTTCCAGGCGATCTTCCGTGACGGTGACGGAATCGTTGATGCCCCGCCCGTCGTCACCATCAGCGCGGCCACGGATCTCACCACGACTTCCGCCTTCCTGCACGGGAGCGTCCACCCGAAGGAAGGCACCACCATCGTGCATTTCGAATACGGCCAGACTCCCGATTGTGACAACTCGACGTTCAGCGAGGGCATCGGCAACGGCAATGTGGTGGCATTGGTCAGCATCCCGGTCACCGGGCTCCTGCCCGATACACTATATTATTATCGGTTGGTGGCAACTAACAGCCTCGGCACCGTGACCGCCCCCGTCCTCGCCGACCCGCCAGCCACCTTCCATACCAGCTCATTGCAGCTACCGCCCATCGTCACCACCGGCAACGTGGTGGCACTCAGTTCGACGAGCGTGACGCTCAACGGCAGCGTGCGCGCCCAGGGCGGCAGCGCCGAGGTGTGGTTCGACTATGGCACCGACGGGGTGACTTTCCCTGACCATGTGCTGGCGTTCCAATCCCCCGTGACCGGGGATGTGGAAACCCCGGTGAGCGCGGATCTAACTAACCTAAACGGAGTGCTGCACTACTACTTCAAGGTGCGGGCGACGAGCTTGGGGGGGGAACGCACCGGCGATGTGGCATCGTTCCAAGTCGGCGCACTGCGCGGACTGGTCCAGGATTTCACCCGCGAGGTTGCCGCAGGTGACCGCCAAGGCCAAGTGTTGGTCAACCTATTGCCCGCCGGGATTGGCGGCTGGCGTTTCCTCGGCGAGTCACAGTGGCGGGCCACGGGCGTCGCGGCCACCGGCCTGACGACGAGCGACCGGGTGATCGAATACCAAGCGGTGCCCGGTTATATCCAGCCGTTGGATGAAACCGTGGTCGTGGATAACGAAAGACAACCGCACGTGGAACTCACACGTAACTACTACGATTCCGCCGGCGCAGGCACCGGGGTTCTGAGAGTTATGTTAGAGCCGGAGGCGATCGCCGGACCGGGCGTACCGGAAGTGAGCCGCGCCCAGTGGCGCCTGGTGGCAGCCGGCGGCGGCGCATGGATGAACTCCGGCGCCGAGTTGAGCGGGTTGATGGCGGGAAGTTATCTGGTGGAATGCAAGCCGGTTTCCGGAAAGAACACGCCGCCACCGACCAATGTGAGGGTGGCGGATGGAGCACACGCGACGGCCAGCATCACCTATTTCCCGGCGAGCGCGCCGAACCTCAATCCGCCCTTGGTGGTGCCGTTCGCGACGGTATCCACCAGCAGCAACCTGCCCTATGCATATGTCGGGCAGATCCGCAGCGGAACCGGATCGCACAGTGGATTTGTGGTCAAGCCGCGGGTCGTGGCCACCGCCGCCCAAGCGGTCTTTGACGAGGCGACGTTAGCGGCGACTAACGACATCCAATGGCTGTTGCAGCGGGACCGCGGCACCTACGAGCCCGACCCACAGGTTCCGCGCGGATTCTATAGCTTCGACGGCTACGCCGCGCAACGTAGCACCGAACACACGCCGGGCATCCTGTCATTGGAATCACAGAATCTCAATGTGGCGGCCATCTATTTCGCCGAGGACGCCGGCCGCGGTGGATTCAGCGGTTTCCTCGCCAGCGACGCGGCCGACAACGAATTCCTGAAATCGACCGCGCTGAAAACCCTCGTGGGCTATCCGGTGAACGGCATCGCATCGGCCAATCAGGGACGCATGCATGCCACGCGGCCTGTCAATGCGACGTTCACCCTGGCGCTCGGGCGGACGTTCACGACCCCGGACATCCGCGGCATCGGCGGCATGACCGGCGGCCCGCTGTGCGTGCAACGCGACGGCGGAACCTACTATCCAGCGGGCATCCATGTCGGCGGAATCACCCAAGGCGTCGTGCGTGCCATCGACAGTGGCGTTATCGATTTGTTCACCCGCGCCGAAATCAGCAGCAACGGCGGCGACAATAACACCGGCGGCGGCATCACTCACTCGAGCTTTACCTCGTTTGGCAGTTCCACGCTGCCGGGCGGCATCCACGTCACCATCACACCGGCGGCCGTCGCCGCCAGCGGCATGGGTGGCTGGCAACTGAAACCCAAAACCTTCACATACAATGACAGCGGCGTGGAACTGTTAGGTCTGGCACCCAGCAGTGCCAGCCGCATCTACACCCTGCAATTCAAAACCGTGAGCGGCTACAAAGTTCCCGCCGACCAGACAGTGGTGATCCTTGGCGGAAAAACCCACGAAATCACCTTCGCCTATGAACCCGATCTAACACCATTGGAGGCATGGCGCATGAAATACTTCGGCACCAAGGATCCCACCGGCCCCGCCGCCGACGACAAGGACCCCGACGGCGACGGCCAGCCTAACATTTCGGAATTCGCCGCCGACACCAATCCTAACAACGCGGCCGACGTGTTCAAGGTGCTCACCGCCACCAAGACCGCCACGTCCTACACGGTCACGGCGGTCGGCAAGGCCGCCCGCACCTACACACTGGAACGCAGCACCAGCCTGACCGCGGGATCGTGGACCGAGCTAGGGTCCGTCGGCCCGCTCGCCGCGGACGGCCCGGTCGTTCTATCAGACACGCACCCGCCGGCCAGCTCCGGCTTCTATCGGCTGCGGGTCACGGCGCCATGATCCAGAAAGATTCCAAGTCCATGGCTGCTCCTGCCTTATCCATGGCAAAATCCGCCGGGATGATACGCCGCACCGAGCGGGGCACCAAGCTGGCCGCCGCCTTCGCAGGTGCCGTGCTAACCGTTTTCACGGGTCATCTGGCACTCTTCCGCATGGGCAAATCCCTCGTGTCCCTGAGCTATGACATGCCGTTCATCGTTGAGCGGGGGACGGGTATCTCGGATGATCTCAGGATCGTCTATCTCAACCAACTCGCTGATGAATTGTTAGACCGAGGCCCGCAGGCCAGCCTGCTGGACCAACTCGGTGAAGCCGGTGCCAGGGCAGTGGTATATGATGTGATATTCGACCGGGAATCCAAGAATCCCGAGATCGACCGGAAGTTTGCTACCGCCATCCGCAAGTTCAGGGGTGTGAATTCCGATGGCAATCCCATACCGGGCATGCCGCAACGGCAGGTCATGCTGGCATGCGGACGCAAGACCTTCAATGTCACCGGAGTTGCGGGTGAACAACTGATCCCCCCCACCGGCATGCTGCTGGATGCGGCGGACGACTTTGGCATTGTCGCGGTGGATGACGAAGAATTCATCATCCGGAAGCTGGCCACCGGCAGTCAGGATGAACCGTCGCTCATCTGGAAGATAGCCCAAGCCGTCGGCGCGGATCTGGATGAATCCCGACGTCTCGAGCCCCGTTGGATCAACTTCGCGGGCCCCCCGCCGGATTCAACCGACCAGAACTCCACCGGTCCCTTCAAGGCATGCCCTTCATACAGTGTGTTGCTCGGCGGTTTCAATGCGGACTTCTTCCGCGACAAGATCGTGATGATCGGCGGTGAACCCGGCATTGTCGGCGAGGCCCTCGGCAAGGATTTGTTTTCCACTCCTTACCATCGTTTCCAAATCGGCGGGAAACTGCCATTGATGAGCGGCGTCGAAGTCCAAGCCAATGGCCTGGAAAACCTGTTGCACAAGAATTGGCTCACCCGTTCAAGCCGCGAATTCGACCTCGGCTTGATACTCATCGCGGGAATTCTAACAGGATCCGGTCTCGTCTTCATCCGCCCCGTCCGCGCCATCATCGCGGCCGTCGTGCTAATTCTAACATGCGGGTTGGCGGGGGTTTTCGCCATGCGCTTCGGCAGGATTTGGTTTCCGTGGAGTGTGGTTGCCTTCCTGCAAATCCCCGTCGCGCTCGTCTGGGGCATTGCCGCCCGGTCCTATATTGAACGGTTCTTCCGCATCAAGCTCACCGCCGAGCAGGTGATCATTCGCACGGCTTTCGCCAAATACCTGTCGCCACAGATGTTGGACCGGCTCACTGCGGAAGGATTCAACACCAATCTGGGCGGCGAAAAAATCCAGGCGGCGATGATGTTCACCGATATTGAAGCGTTCACCGACATGTGTGAACGGCTGCGCGATCCGCAACGCATCGTCGAAACCCTCAACCACTACTTCGAGCGCACCACCGGCAGCATCTTCGATCACGACGGCGTCATCATCAAGTTCATCGGCGACGCGATCTTCGCCGCCTGGGGCGCACCACTGGCCGATCCCGCAGCCCCCGTCAAGGCGGTGCGTGCCGCGTGGAAACTTTTTGAAAGCAACAAACTGGCGGTGGCCGGCGAGGAATTGAAAACCCGCATCGGGTTGCACTTCGGCGAGGTGGTGGCGGGCAACATCGGCAGCACCCGCCGGGTGGACTATACCTTGATCGGGGATGCGGTGAATTTGGCGTCCCGCTTGGAAGGACTCAACAAAATGTTCGATACCCATATCCTCATGAGCCAGTCCATCCGCGCCTGCCTCGGTGAAGAGTTCCACACCCGCCGCGTCGGCACATTCCGCGTCAAGGGACGTCAGGAAGTCACCGTGGTCCACGAACTGTTAGGTCCTACCCGCGAGATGCCAGAACCCGCATGGATCGCATCCTACCACCAGGCCCTCGACGCCCTCGACGCCAACCACACCCCCAAGGCTCTCGAGCTGTTTGCCGCCGTCAGCGCCATGCGCGGCCCGTCCGGCGACGGCCCGTCGCGCTTCTTCATCGAGCGCCTCAAGTCCGCCGATCACCCGCGCGACGGCATCGTCGAAATCAAGGAAAAGTAGCGTCATCACCGGGTGTTTGCGTGGCGTCCGGCAATCGTTGCCATGGCGGTGCCCATGCTCGCAGGCAAGCACCAGCAAGTTGGCGATTTCCGGCAGGCATCCCTGCGCAAGGAAAAAAATCTGTGGAAATTGCTTGGCATGTCACGCGGATCTGATAATGCAACCGGAGACAAGACGTCTGAACGAGAAGTCACTTCCATTCCCAAACAACCCCAACCCCTCTGTTCGCATGAACCAACCATCCACTCCCATCATGGAACTTCCGGCCATTGGTTTCCTGGCAGAAGTTTCACCCGAGCACCGCGCATTTCTGGCGTGCTTTGGAAAATTCCTCCGTCCACAAAACGGCGATATCCTCATCAAGGAAGGCGAGCCCCAGGATTCGATCTACGTCATTCTTTCCGGCATCCAGCACATTGTGTATTCCGTAGCCGGGCGCCAAGTGCTCGTGGCCGCCCTCGGCGAGGGCGATTCCATGGGGGAAATCAACCTGTTCGACCCCGACAAGGCGAGCGCTACGGCGATTTCCTGTGGCAACGGGTTTGTGTGGTCGCTCTCCCGCGCGGAGTTGAGTGGCTTTCTGGAAGCGGATCCGGTCGCGGGCGTAAGCATTCTGCGAAGTTTGCTGCGCCAGGTCTCCAAACGCATGCGCTGCATGAACGACAAACTCGCCTCGGCCGAGGTCAGGGCATCGTTTTATAACTCCTGGACCTCCGATGCGCTGTGAGCTGGTTCATTCAACAAGGGCCACTCGCCCTGTTTGCCGGCTTCGTGGTGATGCACGCACTGGCGGATTTCCCGCTGCAGGGAAGCTACCTCGCACGGCAGAAATCCCGCAAGCTTGCGGACAGCCGCAGTGATTGGATCATCGCACTGAGCGCACACAGCGTGATTCATGCGGGCGGGGTCTGGTTGGTTTCGGGTTCACTGGCATTCGCCGCCGCCGAGCTGATTCTCCATAGCATGATTGATATGGGCAAAGGCGCGGAAAAATTCGGGCCCGCCCCGGATCAAATCCTTCATTTGACCTGCAAGCTGGCCTACGTGATCGTCCTCACCCGGGTGTTGTGAAGCACCGCTTGTTAGGGCGTGAGGCGGGAAACCATGGCGTAGATGATCAGGACTAACAGGACCAGTCCGATGCCGAAGAAGACGAAGCCGATCGGACGGGCGATGGTTTTCCAGCGTTCCCATTCGTCACGGACGCGGTATTGGTCGAGACGGCCTTCGGCGACCAGGCGGTCATGCCAGCGTTGGCGTTCGTGCAGCATTTCGGTTTTCGAGATGCGGCCGGAGAAGATGACGTTGTCCATCGGGAACTTCTCCAGGCGGAAATGAGTGTTGAAGAAGTGGATGGTGAAGATGAAGCCCGCAGCTAACAACGCTTCATCGGAGTGAATGATCAATGCGATGTTGATCACCCATCCGGGCATGAACGAGGTGAAGAACTGCGGGAACCACATCACCATGCCGGACAAGCCGATAGCGAAAACCCCCCAGAATACCGCGAAGTAATCGAATTTTTCCCAATACGTCCACCGGTCGAACTGCGGCTTGGGTCCCTTGCCGAAGAACCATTTTTGATGGGCGACGAACTCGTGCCAGTCCTGCAGGCCGGGCACCATGGAATCCGGGCCGAAGATGGCGCCCCCCAGACGTTTGAGTTCCCATTTGCCGGTTTCGGGATTGCGGATGGCGCCACGGTTGGTCCAGGATGACTTGATCAGGGCGATCAGGTGCAGGGCGAAGTAGAGGAAGGTGATCAAGGCGCCGAAGCGGTGGAGTGCGCGGGCGGTCTGGGCGCCGCCAATGAGATGGAACAAGGCTTGCGCCCAATCGGTGTAATAGAACTTGAGCGGCATCCCCGTGATAACTAACAGCAGAAAGCTGGTGACCACAAGGAAGTGCAGGAAACGGTCAAACGGCGTGAAGCGCGTGAACCACTCGTCATCGCGCTGGATCTCGTATTTGATTTCGCGATAGGTCTTCGAATCATGCCAATAGATCCACACCGAGCGCGCGAGCCACAGCAAGGTATGACCGCCAAAGAATGCGAACACCCCCAGCAACAGGCCGGTCATGAGCACAAACGTGAGGTGCAGTGCCGGGTATTTCCTGCCGTCCAGCGGATTGGCGTGCGGAGCGTATTGGGTGAAGCCGACGGTGGCACCCGCATGGCATTTGGCGCAGGTGGCCTGGATGTTTTGTTTGGAGAGTTGTGACTCCGGATCGGAGACCGGCAGGATGTTGTGATCGCCATGGCAATCATAACAGGCGGCCACATCGGGGGCGACGTTCGGCTGGCCCAGGGCCATCGCCTTGCCATGATAGGTATCGCGATAATGCTTGAGGCTTTCCTTGTGGCACTTGCCGCAACGCTTGTCGCTGACTTGCTTGAAATGCGCATTGCCGGGGAGTTCGATTTCGTGGGCGGTGTGGCAGTCGGCGCAGTCCGGTGCTTCCGGGTCGCCCTTTTTCAGCAATTTGCCGTGCACGCTTTTGTTATATTTTTCCTCGATGCCGAGGTGGCACTTGCCACAGGTGGCGGCCATGTTCGCCTTGTTGATCGGCGAGCTGCGGTCGACGCTGCGTTTGATATCATGGACGCCATGGCAGTCGTTGCACGAGGGTGCCACCATCAGTCCCATGTTCTGAACGCCGCGGCCATGCATGCTGTCGCGGTATTGGGCGGCGACATCAGGGAAGCGCATGCGGTATTCCGCGTTGAGGCCCTTGTTGTCATGGCATTTCGCGCAGGTGCGGGCCAGGTTCAACTTGAACACCGGGGAGTTGTGATTCCTGCGTGAAAGCATGTCGTGCGTGCCGTGGCAACCCGTGCATGAGGCGGCACCGGAAGAACCCATCGTGCGGCTGACCCCATGAATACTGGTGGCGTAAATGTCCGCTTGTTCCTTGTGACAGGATGCGCAATCCACCGGCTTGGCCGCCTTCTCGTCGTCCGGATGTTTTTCCGTTAGGTCAGTGTGACACTCGGCGCAGTTGGTCTTGGCATGAACCGACGTCTGGCGGATTTTTTCATCCACGAACATGGAGAGCTGCTTGCCGTCCGGCAACTCTTTTGTTAGATCCTTGTCGCCGTGGCACTCAAGGCATTTGTCGTTGGGGATCAAATCCTTTTTGGCAGTGGCGGTCGCGGTTTCGGCCGCAACCGCAGCGGCGGGCCAAGCTAACAAGCATAAGGTGCCGAGCAAGCGGCTTGTAATGCTGAGTGGAATGCGCATGGGATGGAATGAATGGAATGGAATGAATGAACCGCATGCGGAAGGTTGCGGGCCGATGATGCGAATCAATTCGTTTCGCTTCAAGGACGGACACGCTGAGGAATTCCGCTCACACTGGCAAGGTCGGAACATCCGCAATGTTCGAAAGCGCGATTGATGCGCACTGTATGCAAAATGATGCGCACCCGCCGCGAACCCCGGGAAATCCATGGCAGTTCCTGCTTGTCGGAGGACGCGGATGGCCCAAGCTGGGCTGGTGGAACCTGTTAGCGCCGCATGCGGCAATTGGTGAGATGTCCGCGGATGAGGGCGTGTCATTGCCAACGGCGGGCCGGTTTCAGGTGATATTATCCAACTTCATGAAACCACAAGCCATCCTGCTGTTGTCCGCCATCGTCCTGTTGCCCTGCACGGCGCGGGCCGCCAACGGGAAGATTACCAACGACAAGTGTCTGGAGTGTCACAGCGACAAGGATCTAACTAAAGAACTGCCGGACGGCAAGAAGGTGTCGATGTTTACGGATGAGGCGAAGCAGAAGGCGTCGGTTCACGGCAAAAACCAGTGTGCCGACTGTCACAAGGACCTGACTGCGGATCACCCGGACGACGAGAAAGCGGCCAAGCCGGTGGATTGCGCCTCATGCCATGAGAAGCAATCGAAAAGCTTTGGTGCCAGCGTGCACGGGATCGCTTTGCATAAGGGCAACGATACGGTGGCGAACTGCAAGGATTGCCATGGCACGCACGAGGTGTTTCCGCGCATCTCCCCGCGCTCGACCATCCATATCACGAACTTGGTCAGGACCTGCGGGCAGTGTCACGGCCAGGAGGCGGACGACGTGACCGCGAGCGTTCACGGCCAGGCGATACTCAAGGGCAAAGGCGAGGCGGCGACCTGTATCGATTGCCACGCCGAACACCAGATCGTCGGGCTCAGGAACCCCGCGGCGTCGTTCCAAACGGCGGAGGCATGCAGCAAGTGCCATGCGAGTGAACGGATCAACAGCCGCTTCGGAATGCCCAATGACCGGGTGAAGACGTTTTTCGAGAGTTACCACGGGTTGGCGGCGACCGGTGGCTCGACCACGGCGGCGAACTGCGCGAGTTGCCACGGGTATCACAAGATTCTGCGTTCGAGCGATCCAGACTCGATGATTCATCCCACGCATCTGATGGAAACCTGCGGCAAGTGCCATCCGGGAGCGAGCGCGAGCTTTGTCGGCGGAAAAATCCATGTCGATGAAGACCACAGCGGGGAAACCGGCATGGTGGTGAATCGCTGGGTGAAGAAAATATATATCATCCTGATCGTGCTGACGGTTGTTCTGTTAGGTCTGCACAACGGCGTGGCGTGGTGGCGCAAGGTGGTGGCGCGGCGGCGGGCGAATGGCGAGATGGTGATGCGGATGGACCGCGGGCAACGGATGCAGCACTTCGTGTTGATGTCGGGTTTTGTGGTATTGGCGGTCACGGGCTTTGCGCTCAAGTTCCCTAACACCTGGTTCGCGCACTTGATGGGCAGCGAGGAGATCCGGCGGTGGATTCACCGCGTCGCCGGACTGGTGCTGATCGCCGGCGGTATCTATCATATTTGTTATGTCATATTCACCGCCACGGGCCGCAAGCTGGTGGGCGATTTGTGGCCGCGCTGGCGTGACGCGCGCGACGTGGTGACCAACGTGAACCATCTGGTGTTTGGCAAGCCGAAGGCGCGGTTCGGGCGTTTCGGCTATCCTGAAAAAATCGAATACTGGGCGGTGGTGTGGGGCACCGTGGTGATGGGCGTGACCGGCGTTGCGATCTGGTGCAAGATCGACGTCACCCGCTGGTTGCCGCGCTGGATCGTCGAGGTGGCCATCACCATCCATTACTACGAGGCGATCCTCGCCTGCCTCGCCATCATCATCTGGCATTTCTATCACGTCATGTTCGATCCGGATGTCTATCCGATGAACTGGGCCTGGCTCGACGGCAAGGTGTCCAAAAAATGGCACGATGAGGAGCACCCGTTGGAGGCGGAAACGGAGGCGGAGCGCGAGTCTCCAGACTCGCCAGGGAAAGAGTCGTAATACCAGCCGGCCTATTCCGCGACCATGAAATCCGCGTCACCATGATCTCCCTTTTAATGTTAGATCAATCCACCACATCCAGGTCGGGCGCGGCGCTGTTGCTTCTAACAGGTGCGTTGGGGCGGAGCATGCGTTTTTGTTGTTCGCGCTCGCCGGCGTTGCGGGCGACCGGGATGGGCTTGCCGGTGTGAATATCCAGTCCGGTCACATACATCGCGGTGGCGGCGGTCATCGGCAAGGGGATGAAATCCTGGACCTGTTGGAGATTCCAGCGCTCGCGCTTGAGAAACTCCTCCACCACACCCATTTCTTTTGCCGTGCATCCGGGAAAACTCGAAATGAAATACGGCACCAGATATTGCTTCTTGCCGGCATCCCGGCTGAACTCGCGGAATTTCTCCATGAACGCCGGAAAATCCCCGACCGGTTTGCGCATCCGCCGCAACACCTCCGGATGCAGGTGCTCGGGTGCCACCTTCAGGTGACCGGAAACATGATACATCACCAACTCACGCAGGTATTCCGGTGTGCGCATCGCCACATCCATGCGGATGCCCGATTGCACAAACACATGTTTCACCCCCGGCAAATTTCTAACGGATCGCAACAGGTCCAATCCCGGTTGCTCGTGGATCTCGAAGTGCGGGCAAATACCCGGCCACAAACAACTCGGCCGGTGGCAGCCCATGCAGGCCTCCACATGACCATTGGCCGCCCCGAATAAATTCGCCGTCGGCCCGCCCAGATCCGACACCGTGCCGCGGAATGACTCCAAACCTGTCAGACCACGCACCTCCTCCAGCACCGACTCCACGCTGCGGCTCGACAAAAACTTCCCCTGATGCAACCCCAGCCCGCAAAACGTGCACCCACCCGCACAGCCGCGCGAAACAATCACCGAATCCTTGATCGTCGCGAAACCCGGCACCGGCTCCTGATAGGATGGATGCGCCCGCCGCTGAAATGGATAGGCATATAACTCATCCAACTCCGGCCCATCCACCGGCATCGCCGGCGCCTCCATCACCACCGCACGCTTGCCGTGCATCTGCACCAGCCGCTTCCCGCAATAAGGCGACTGCTGCGCCTCCGTCACTTTTGTCAGTGGCAACAGCAGTCTAACATCCGCCTGCAATTCCTCCCACGACGGCAAAACCACACAATCCGCAAAATCCGCCGCGGCACTCGCCTTCTCTCCTAACAGACGTGCCGTTCCCGCAATGCCACCCAACTCCCCCACCCCGCTGTCCATGCGCCGCGCGATCTCCCGCACCGCGCGCTCGCCCATGCCATATACCAGAAGATCCGCCTTCGAGGTTGTCAGAATCGAGGGCCGCAGTTTGTCCTCCCAATAATCGTAATGCGCCACCCGCCGCATGCTCGCCTCCATTCCGCCGAGCACCACCGGCACGCCCGGAAACGCCCGCCGACTCATCTGTGCATATACCACCGCCGCATGATTCGGACGCCTCCCCGCCACTCCGCCGGCACTGTAAACATCGAGCTTTCGTTTATGCCGCGCCACCGTATAATTGGAAACCATCGAGTCCAGATTGCCAGCCGTCACCCCTACAAACAAGCGCGGCGCACCCATCACCTTGATCGATTCCACATCCCGCCAATCCGGTTGCGCCACGATGCCGACCCGCCATCCCGCCGCTTCCAGCACCCGCCCGATCATCGCCGCCCCGAACGACGGATGATCCACATAGGCATCCCCGGTGATGATGAGCACATCCAGCTCCCGCCAACCACGTGCGTCCATCTCCGCGCGCGACATCGGCAAAAACGCTTCAGATCTCACTATGGTTGGTTCCATCATGAATTGCATGAAAGTAACGGAATCCGCCGACATGTACAAGGATATATGATGGAAAACATGACGATCGGATTAACAACGCTCGCCCTTTGCGCTGCGGCAATGGCTCAAGAGACTGCTGGACAAGTGCGCGAGGCTGGAGTGTTCCGCTATACGATGCCACCGCTGTCGGCTGGGGTGCTGACCTTGCTAGTGAAATAGGTCACGGATGCCATGGACCGCAGTTGCTACAGGTTGTGCGCGGTGGAGGGTGGGTGAGGTTTTGCTGTCCGCTGCTGTGCTGTGTTAGAACGTGTAGCCCAGCATGGCGCCACCGACGCATTCGTTGTTGGAGTGGAAGTAAGGAGTATCCGCGTCGTCGCTGAGAGCGATTGACATCGCGACGAAGGGCGAGAGTTTGGCGTGTTCGTAAAAGCTCCAATCAAGGGTCAACTTGGTGGTCCAGGCGGTGGCTTGGTCTTGTTCGATCATATAGCCGATGTTGCTGTCCACACTGAGGCTCAAGCATGAGTTGAGCGTGAAACTCCTCGACAGGCCGAGTTCCGTGTAGCCATTGTTGTCACCCTGAACATCCCAGAAGTATTTGAGGGACGCTGTTGCGAAGTCCAGGTCGCGGGAGATGCCGCAGTAGATTTCCTGATAGGTGGGGCTGCCGGTCTGTGGATAGAGATAGGCAATGTAGCCGATGGATCCCTGGATCCAGCCGAAATCCTTGGAGACTTCTCCGTAGAGGTCGAGTTCATCCACGTTCTGGTGGGCATAGTTGAAGTAGCCATACCAGGCACCGGCGCTCAGACCGAGACCGTTCCAAGCGGCGGTGACATCGACCCCGGCTTCGATCAGATCATTGCCAAGGTCAAGGCCACGCCACAGATACTCGGAGGTGTAGCCGGTGTGGAGTTGGAATTCGGTTTCCGCCGCGGCGTTGTCGGCCACGAGGACGGAGGCGGCAGCCAGGGCGCCAATGGCATGGCAGGGGTTTTGCATATTGTGAACGATAGTTGATGGTTGTGCTTGTGGTCCCGGGCCGCGCCGTCGTGGATCGACCGGGGACAAGAGACACCTAGCATCCTGCGTGTCAATTGACCCGTGGAAAATTTATATATGTGGGAATTCCGTTTTTTGGCACGCGGTTTGCTTTACGGGTGGTGACACACCTTGGGAATTCACATCCCGGGGATGAAACCAACAACACACCGATTGATACGACCACCATGACCTCGCACTATCTCAAGAAAACAGGGTTGCTCACGGCTGCGGCCATTGCCATTGCCGCTTTTCCACTGGCTGTTCCCGCATACGGGCAGGATGCCGTCACGCCACCACCTCCAACCACCGCAAGTGCGACTCCGGCCGAGGCCGGCGTTGAGCAAAGAGTCGCGGACCTTGAGCAATATTTCCAAAACATGGGGGTCGGCGGAGCGGGTGACACGACCTGGACATCCAAAATCGCGGGAGTTCCCGGACCCGGGCACAATGGATGGTTGATGACATGCGCGGCGCTGGTGTTGTTCATGACGCTACCCGGGCTGGCGTTGTTCTATGGGGGGCTGGTGCGGAAAAAGAACGTGCTGAGTGTGCTTGCGCAGTGTCTTGGCTGCGCTGGCATGATCACCCTGATCTGGTGGTCGGTGGGTTACAGTTTGGTGTTCGGCAAGAATTTCGGCTCGGCGTTTCTCGGTGGGTCCGAATATTTCTTCCTCAAGGGTGTCACCAGCGCGCCCAACACCGATTACTGTTTCTGGGTGTCGCAGAACGTGTTCGCGATGTACCAATTGATGTTCGCCATCATCACGCCGGCGCTGATCATCGGTGCGATTGCCGAGCGCATGAAATACACCTCGATCATGCTGTTCATCGCGATCTGGATGTTCGTGGTATATATTCCCATGGCCCACATGGTCTGGGGGATCACCGGACTGATGAACGGCGTGTGGAACGCGGATGCCAAGGTCACCGCCATGGACTTCGCCGGTGGCACGGTGGTACACATGACCTCCGGTTGGAGCGCCCTGATTCTGTGCATCATTCTTGGCAAGCGCATGGGCTTCGGCAAGGAGAAGATGTCGCCTCACAACATGGTGCTTTGCATGGTCGGCACCGGCATGCTGTGGGTTGGATGGTATGGCTTCAACGCCGGCTCCGCACTGGCGGCCGACGGTGTTTCCGCCAACGCCTTCATGACCACCACTCTGGCCGCAGCAACGGCGGGTTTTGTCTGGGGTCTCATTGAAAAAATCATCAAGGGACAGGCGTCGATCCTGGGTATATGTTCGGGAGTGGTGGCCGGTTTGGTGGTGATCACTCCGGCTTGCGGATTCGTGAATGCCACCGGCGCGGTTATCATCGGCGTAATGGCCGCGATCGTTCCCTATATCTTCGTGATGTATGTGAAAAAGGCTGTCGGCTATGACGACGCACTCGACACCTTTGGCGTTCATGCGGTGGGCGGGACCTTGGGTGCCCTGCTGACCGGTGTGCTGGCAACCGGCGAAGTGAATGGCAACATCACGACGGTCAACGCGGTTGCCGTTACGAACGGACTGGCCAAACGGGTCGCGGAGGGCGGGTTGTTCGGTCAACAACTCATCGCGGTGGGGATCACGCTGGTGATCGCGGTCATAGGCACGGTGGTCATCAGTTACATCGTCAAGGCGGTGATCGGGCTGCGTCCGAGTGCTGAAGTGGAGACTGTCGGCCTGGACCTGAGCGAACACGGCGAGGAAGGCTACGAACTCTGATCTCCCGCATTCCCACCTTTACACGCGGACGGGCTGGCAACGGCCCGTCCGTTTTCGTTTGCAGCATCCCCCATGGTAAGTTCCCATGTGCGTGCAACGTTGCAACTCACCCTTGATAACCTATGGCCTGGCTGCTCATTGACAATTCCAACACGCGCACCAAGTTCGCCCTCGGGGACACCACCGGCCTGCTGGATTGGCGCGGCGGCCTGTCCACCGCGGAGATTTCGATGGAATCGCTCGCGATCCAAACCGCAGGTGTGGATTTTTCCGCAGTGATGGTGTGTTCGGTCGTTCCGGCCAAGGCGGTGATACTCAAGGAATTCTTCGAACCCCGGTGCCCGGTCCATTTCCTCGGGTCTAACAGCCCGTTGGGATTGGGGATCGATTACCCGCAGCCTCAGGAGATCGGCGCGGACCGGCTCGCCAACGCCGTGGGAGTGTTGACCCGCCATGGCGTGCCTGCCATTATCATCGACTTCGGCACGGCGGTGACCTTCGACGTGGTTTCCGCTGCGCCAGCTTATTGTGGTGGCGTCATCGCGCCAGGTCTAGGGGCCATGTCCGGTTATCTGCCGCGGAACACCGCGTTGCTTCCGATAATCCAGTTAGAGGAGCCCGCCTCGGTCATCGGCAAATCCACGGTTCATGCAATGCAGGCAGGTGCGGTGTTCGGCTACCGCGGATTGGTGAAGGAAATCATCAGCCAAATCCGCAGTGAGCTTTTCGGACGAGCGAAAATCATCGCGACCGGCGGTGATGCGGCACTCATTGCGCGGGGAGTCCCGGAAATCGACATTGTGGATCCCGACATCACCCTCGACGGCTTGCGCCAGGTGGCCGCCAGGGTTTTTGCGTGCGGTGATTCAGCGGTTGATTTTCAAGGGCAGGCGTGATATGGGTTTAGTCATCATGCAACCATACCCCGTAATGAATCGCCGCCAATTCGTCCAACTCGGCACACTGGCCGCCGGCACAGCCATGCTATCCGGCCGCGCGCGTGCTGCGGCCGCCGATCACGCCGCGCAGCTCGAAGCCGCGAAGGCCATGCTATCCGGCCGCGCGCGTGCTGCGGCGGCAGCGTCCCCCTTCACCGTGCCCGCCCTGCCCTATGCGTTCGACGCGCTCGAACCGCACATCGACGCGAAAACAATGGAAATCCACCACGGCAAACATCACGCTGCTTATGTTGCGGGCCTCAAAGCGGCACTCGCCAAGGCACCGGATCTCGCCGGGAAAGAACTTGCCAAGGTGTTAGAAGGACTGCCGGAAATCGCCGATGAAGCGTTGCGCACCCCGCTGCGCAACCACGGCGGCGGCCACTGGAATCATGCGTTTTTCTGGCAGACGCTCGCCCCGGCCGCCAAATCCGCCGAGCCCTCGGAAGAACTCGCCGTGGCGATCATATCCGCATTCGGTTCGATGAAAGCCTTCAAAAAATCCTTCGAGGAGGCTGCCACCAAACGTTTTGGTTCCGGTTGGGCGTGGCTCATTGTGAGTGACGGCAAGCTCCGGATCACCAGCACCCCGAACCAGGACAATCCCCTGATGAAAGGCGTGGTGCCCGCATCCGACCTTGGCATTCCGATCCTCGGCCTCGATGTCTGGGAACACGCCTACTACCTCCACTATCAGAACCGCCGCACCGATTATATCGCCGCATGGTGGAACATCGTCAACTGGCCTGAAGCATCCAAACGTTTTGGCAGCGCCTTTCCCGACCGATGATCCTAGTTCTGCAATTGGTTGAGAGGTTTTTTCAGGAATTGTTCGTCGCGCATTTTGCGCAGGTACTCGAGATACCGCTGTTGGGCTGCTAGATCCGGATCGTTTGCGGCGGGAGTTTCCTGACCGTATTTTTTCCATGGACCGAAGGGCACCTGCGCGGCCTCGACGAAACGCCAATGGACTTTCATGCCCGAGGACAGGCCGAGGTAATCGCGGACGGCGGGCGAGAGATCGATGCCGGCGGCACCGTTTTGCGTGGTTTTCGGCGGTTTGGTGCCAAAGACGAACTCCCAGTCGTCGGTCACCCATGGGCCACAATCCTCCCACTGCGCGAAACAACTGCGTCCCGCCCGGTAAATCTGGAGCCATCGCCCTTTGCACACGGTTTTACCGGGTTCCGGACGCATTCTGGCGAACCATGGAATTACCCGCGCCGCCTCCGGTTTATGGGTGTTGGAGCTGAGCACATCGTTGTAGGGCAGCGCGACGTAAAACGGATTGAGTTTGGGAACGAAGCCTTTTGGCCGGAACTCACTCGTCGTGTGATTGGCGATGCGGTTGGCCGGCACCGGATCATCATAACCGCCGAAATTGCTCAACCATTGCCCGTCCCATGAGGATTTTCCGTTAGACACGGGATTCCGGTCGCTGGAGGGTTCGCCAATCCAGAAGATGGTGCAAGTCACCTGGGTTTTCCATGGATAAATGATGCGCGTGGTGGGCGGCGGTGGCACCGGTTCCGGTCGGCGATTGCCCGTGGGAACCATCACCCGGGGCAATGCCGAATTGTTAGGAACCGTTTGGGCGCCCACCACAATAATGCCGGCGATGCAGATCGCAGCGACAGATTTCCCGACGGATGCATGGAGGGTTTTTCGAACCATGGAGCAAACCAAGTGCCGGATGCCAGTCACGCATCCGGCGGCGGAGCATGGCTGGCCCGCGCCGACAATCAAGTCAAAGGTCCGCGCGGTGCATCAACCGCCGGTGCGGGGCGGGCGTTTCTTCTTGTTGTCCGGGGTGACATCGCGGATGCCGCCGGGATGGGAGACACGTTGTTGGCGGGCCTTCTGGAGTTCGGTTTGGCGTTCGGCCATGCGTTGGACCCAGGATTTGGCGCCGCCTTTGACGGGTTTGAGTTCGGGTTCGGGCACCTTGCTCATGAGCCAGGTTTGGCCGATGGAGAAGATGTTCTGGGTGGTCCAGTAGAGGGCGAGGGCGGAGGCGAAGTTATAGCAGAAAAAGAAGAACATGAATGGCATGAACATGATGATGCGTTGTTGCATCTTGTCGCCGGTCATCGGGGTCATCTTGATTTGGAGAAAACTGCTGATGGCCATGACGACGGGCAGGATGTTGATAGGCACGCCGGCGATATGGGTATAAGTATCCGGCTGCGAGAGATCGTTCACCCAGAGGAATCCCTGGCTGCGGAGTTCAACGGCATATTGGAGCATCCGATAGAAACCGAAAAAGATCGGAATCTGGATGAACATCGGGAGACAGCCACCAAGCGGATTGATCCCAAATTTCCGATAGAGCCCCATCGTCTCGGTGTTGATCTTGTTCGGGTCGTCGGCATATTTCTCCTTGATTTTGGCCATTTCCGGCTGGAGTTTGGCCATCCGCTTCATCGTGTGGGTGGACTTCGCGTGGAGCGGCCAGATGATGATGCGCACGGTGATGGTCAAGAGGATGATGGCGAGGCCCCACGACCATGTTTTGGATATTCCATCGAGCCAACTGTGATAGGTGTTGAGCAGGAAATTGAGCGGACGGGAGACGAACCAGAACCAGCCATATTGCATGACGTCGCCCCAACCCTCGCCCCAGGTGGCGTCCATTTCACGCAGCAGAGGGTTGTGTTTCGGTCCGATGAAAATCCGGTAACTGAAGGATTTGAGTTCGGTGGGGTTGAGCGTGACGGCGGGCAGGCGGAGCCCGGCGCGGACGGCAGTCACCGGGCTCGATCCCTGCGGCAGGTTGACCTGTGAGGACATCGCCCACATCGAGGTGATGGCAGCGTCCTTGGGACGCAACACGGTGGCAAAAAACTGATTGGTGACGCCGGCGTATTGGATCACTTCGTCCGGGCTGTTGATGCTGGATTTGGCGGCTCCGAACATGCCGCCCTTGAAGGCACCGCCATCCTTGAAGTTGATGCCACCGTTCTTGCGCCAGAAAAAACCGGTCTGCTGGGGGACCTCTGCCTGATAGAGAGGCGACGCCTCGCCGAGAAACACGCTCCATTGGTTGAGGTTGAGCGCGGTGGCGGCGGAGTTTTCAAGCTGGATGTCGAAATCGAGCAGATAGGGCGCGCCGGTTTCCTTGCCTTGGTTGAGGGTGAAGGTCTTCTTGGCGATCAGGCCGGACGGGAGTTTGGCGATGTAAACCGCCTTTTTGCCATCAATGGATTCCTCGGTTTTGTAGGCGTAGGGGATGTTTTCCAGAGTGTCTCCCGCACCGGCGAGCGCACCAATCTGGCCGGGACCAAAACGGTTGACCCTCACCCGGCTGGTCTTGCTGCCGACTTCGAATTCGTTTTGAAACTCGGCGAATTTGATGCCGCCGCCAATGTTAGAGAGGGTGAATTCGACTTCTTCGTTTTTCAGGATGACGAGTTCCTCCTCGGCCGACGGCGGAGCAGGCTCAACGGTGAGCGCCGGAGGAGGGACGGCAAGCGGACTCTTGTTAGGAGTGGCGGCCTTTTGCAGGGCATCCTGGCGGGCTTTTTCCTCGGCTTGGGCCCGTTGGTTTTGTCCGGAGTAGTAGAGATTGACGGCGAGCAACGAGCCACAAAGGGCGAGGATGACCCAGGTTTTACGATCGTACATGGAAGCGGCGGGAAAGTGTTAGTTGCGGGGTGAATCGCCGGGACAGTAGCCGGAGGATTCAGGGATGTCAGGATTTCGGGGCGGCGGGACGGGGTCATAACCACATTCACCCCATGGATGACAGCGGAAAATCCGGCAAATGCCCAGCCACGATCCACGGAGCGGGCCGTGGAGTTCAACGGCTTGCAGGAAATAGTTTGAGCAGGTGGGGGAGAACCGGCATCCGGCGGCGGGACCGGCGGCGAATTTCAGCATTGGACTGAGGATCCGCTGGTAGCAGTGGATCAGCAAGCGGATGATGGCAGTAAGAATGCGCGGGATCACGGTTGATCTTGCGGACTTGGGAAAAGTCCGAGGCGGCGGGCTTGTTTGAGCCAGTCGGCTTCGAGTTCGGAAAAGGTGGCTTGGACGGCTGCGGGACGGGCGATGGTGACGAGAAACCTCCGAATTTCCAAGAAGCGCGGAGCGTGGGATTGGACGAGCGCCCGGAACCTGCGTCGCAGGAGGTTGCGGTCGTGGGCCTTGCCGCAGCGCTTGGTGGTGATGAATCCGGTGTGGAGCGTATCGATGGACGGGTCGGCCAGCGTGCTTAAGATGACCCAGCGGCCAGCCTTCGCTTGGCCGGTATTTTTGACGCGCGAAAATTCCGCGCGAGTTTTCATGCTGCATTTTCGCGGGAGTCGCATATCGGGGATGCCGGGTGCTCCCGAGGCGGCGTGAGGATGGAAAATCAGGTACCGTGCTGCACGGTGTGCCGTTTGAAGTGAATCTCAACACCCTTGGGAATCAGGCGTTTGCGGCCTTTTTGGCGGCGGTTGCGCAAAATGCCGCGACCGGCTTTGGTGGCCATGCGGGCACGGAAACCAAATTGGTTTTTGCGGGTGCGTTTGGAGGGCTGATAGGTGCGTTTGCTCATGGTTTGGGCCTCGATGAAGGTTCTGGATCCGTCGTTGGGCGGCGCGGGGCACGAACTCTAGGCTCCGGACGCAGGTTGTCAATCCACCAGTGAGAGAAATGCCAAAAAACCTTCCTCATCCTCTTCCTCTCGTATCCTCTTTTCCCTAGCCCCTAGCCCCTCTAGCCCCTAGCCCCTGGCCCCTAGCCCTTGTCAAAATCTTCTCTTTCGGCCCGCGTCCTGTTCGCAACCCCGGCAATACGGGTGCTGGGCAGTGCCCCCCCTGCGCATGCACTGGCGGTGATTTCCTCGCATTTCCGATGCTTGATCCTTGTCTCTGCGGACAAAGCAATCTCCATTCGTGCCGACATGAAACTCTTGCTCATCGGATACGGCTACCTGGGCCAGGCCATCGCCCGCGTGTTTCGCGAGGGTGGCTGGGAGGTCCTGCCGGTGTCGTTATCGGGCGGTGACGGCTCGATCGCCTGTGATGTGGGGGATCCAGCGGCGGTGGGCTGCCTGCCGGCGGCGGATTTCATCGTCCATTGCGCCGCATCCGGTCACGGCGGACCGGCAGCCTATCAGCGGGTCCATGTGGATGGCTGCCGGAATCTAACAAACCGTTTCCCCGCCGTGCCGTTATTGTTCACGTCGAGCACTTCGGTTTACGCGCAGACCGACGGTTCGGTGGTCACCGAGGAAAGTCCCGCCGTGCCGGATCGCGCTACCGGTCGTTTGTTGCTGGAGGCGGAGCGTATCACCCTTGGGGCGGCGGGTGTGGTGGCGCGCTTGGCCGGCATTTACGGCCCCCACCGCTGTGTGATCCTGAAAAAATTTCTTGCGGGCGAAGCGGTGATCGAAGAGGACGGCCGGCGTTTTCTCAATCAGATCCACCGGGATGACGCGGCCCGCGCGATCCATCATCTCGCCACCACCGGGGTGCGCGGATCCGTCTGGAATGTGAGTGATTCGCAGCCGCTCTCGCAGCGTGATTGTTATGCAGCCCTGAGCCACATGTTTGCCCGACCGCTGCCGCCAGGCGGCCCACGTGATGAGAACCGCAAACGCGGATGGACACACAAACAAGTATCTAACGGAAAACTCCGCCGCTCCGGCTGGCAGCCGGAGTTTCCCTCGTTTCTTGCTGCCGCCAAAACGATCGCGGCGACCCTGTGATGCCGGGCACATGGGAGAAAACGGAGAGAACGGAGAACCGCAAGGGCTCATCATCTCCTCACTCTCAAAAACCTCTGTTAAGAGTGCGACATCCTGATGTCCGATCGGACACCAGGATGTCGCGGGCGGGCGCAACCTGACAACACATGGCATATGGCGGGTGTGGGAGAGTTACCAAGGAGGGGCGGTCTCCGAACCGCCCGGCCGATGAAGAGTGAAGGCATCGAGATGGACACAGACCGCCGCAACTGGATTCCTGATTATTTGTCTGATCAATGGTTTGCAGCATCATTTTGCCCAATGCCAAGGAGCGTCGGATGGGCGTGGTGTGGGCGATTCTTGCGCAGCGCATGGGCGTGCGCTCCCGGCGGTAGCGCGCCACCTGAAGAGGACGGCGGCGGATCATTGGCGGCGAGTCTGGAGCAGAA
>CAISTY010000179.1 GCA_903888515.1 Akkermansiaceae bacterium
CGAAGAACGCGTCCTCACAACCATATCCCGTTAGACACAACTCCGGCAGGCACACCAGTCCCGCACCTTCGGCCCGCGCTTGTGATAACGCCTTGCGGATGCGACCGGCGTTTCCCGACCAATCGAGGGGCGTCTGGTTCAATGCTACGGCGGCGACCTTGAGAAGTTGCATGGTGATTTAGTATGGGGGAAGGAGCCTTCTGAATCCGTGGGTGAGAACAATGAGCAGGAAACACATGTTCCGTACGAGACTCATTGGCCAATTGGGATATCAGTGATTGAAATTATTGGCGATCATGACCTCCCTCCGCTCGTGCAGGCTCTGCTCGATGCCGGCTGGATAGAGGTGGGGATTGTCGAGGCGGAGGATACCGGGATGCAGGCTCTCGACAGCCTGTTGCCGGACATCACGAGCCACGGTCAAATCCTGCGCTTCTCCTATCAGTTCTCCACCTTTCATCACGGGTTGCAAGAGATCCGCGAACCCGGCGTCATTGGGCATGGTTTTCCGGCGCAAGGGATCATTCGGATCAACACTCGTGACCCGCTCCGGCAAGGGGGCGTCGATGTCGTAAATGGCATCGCCGATGAATAGGCCATCCTTCATGAAACGTCTGACCTGAAGCCTGCCGGGGATGGAGCTTTTGGCTCGTTGTTCGCTGAATTTGATGCGCGGCAGCCATGTCCCGTCTTCCTGGCGGAGCGCTGCAAGCTTGTAAACACCACCGAGCGCGGGTTGATCCGCAGCAGTCACAAGGTTGGTGCCCACACCCCAGATATCGATCCTCGCGCCCTGATGGCGGAGGCTCTCGATCAAGTGTTCGTCAAGATCGTTGCTGGCGACGATGCTCACATCCGGAAAACCTGCTGCATCGAACCTGGATCGGGCTTGCTGGCTAAGCCATGCGAGGTCCCCGGAATCGAGACGAATTCCGCTGAGGCAATGACCGCGGTCGCGGAGTTTGCGGGCCGTTTCGATGGCACGGTCCACCCCATTGAGAGTATCATAGGTATCGACGAGCAGGGTAGAGTTGTCCGGCATGGCTTCCGCATAGCGGTCAAATGCCTCCTGTTCATCATCAAACGACATGACCCAGGAATGGGCGTGGGTGCCGCGCACGGGAATGCCGTAGAGTTTTCCTGCTAGAACATTCGATGTTCCCTCGCAGCCACCAATCCAAGCAGCGCGGCTTGCGGACAGTCCTCCGTCTGCCCCCTGCGCCCGTCGGTATCCGAACTCAAACACCGGGCCTCCTGCGGCGGCATGGCAGATGCGTGCGGCCTTGGTGGCAATCAGGGTTTGGAAATTGATGATGTTGAGCAGGGCGGTTTCAACCAATTGCGCGTGCAGAATGGGGCCTTGAATCCGGAGCAGTGGCTCGTGCGCGAAGACCGCGCTGCCCTCGGGGATGGCGTCAACATTCAAGGAGAGTCGAAGATTCGCCAGATAACTGAGAAACCCGTGTTGGAAGAGCGGATAATCATTTTTCGTCCGCAAACTCGCGAGATAGTCTATTTCGTCCGTCCTGAATCGGAAGTCCTTCAACCACTCAAGAGCAGGCGCGAGGCCTGCGGCGATGGCGTAGCCTCCCTTGAATGGAAGACCGCGGAAGAACAATTGAAAGGCGCTTTCCTGGTCGGCTTTCCCG
>CAISTY010000180.1 GCA_903888515.1 Akkermansiaceae bacterium
CGCGTGCTGCAGGATGACATCCTCTGCCTGCCATGCGAGGAGTTCTTGCAATCGCTGCGCCCCAACCAGTTCCCCGACTGATCCGAAGTTGCAAACCTGATACGGAACTTGAAACAACAACCGAGCAAAGAAAAAGAGGTCGGAGGTCGGAGGCCAGATACCAGAGGTCGGAGGTCGGACGGGTCGCGGAGCGACCCTTGATGGTAGCCGTGGGTTTCAACCCACGGCCCCACGGATGTTCCCCTCCGCCTCACGCACCACAGGAATGTGGTGCCTCCTTATGTCAAAATCCATGATTTTACCTCATCATGATTTTACCATCGGTCTGCATGCGTATTTTAGGCGCATGGAACGCGCGTGATCGATGGAGTGCGCGAAAAATTTCCAACATCCAACATCCAACATCCAACATTGCCCCGCTGCGCGGCGCCATGCCAGTGAGGGCTGCGCCGGTATTTCAATGCTCGCTAGTGCTCGCTCCGCGTTCAATATCCAATGATCAAGTAAGAGAAAGACGGGTCGCGGAGCGACCCTTGATGGTAGCCGTGGGTTTCAACCCACGGTTTGGCAGATGATAGATGGATTGCGTCGCGGAGCGACGCTTGATTATCTTGAAGGCGGCGGATCATTGGCGGCGAGTCTGGAGCAGAAAAAAGAAGAGGGGAACGGGCGGCTCGCCCGTTGGGGAAGAAAATCACGGGCGGGCCGCCCGTGCCCCTCTTTTAAATGCCCCTCTTTTAAATGCCTCTCTTGAGTGTGCCTCTCTTGAGTGTGCCTCTTGCATGCTTCCTTGGCATGCGCTCTCGGCGAGAGCGCGCTACCGCAGAACGCAAAAGGGCCGCCGGATTGCTCCGGCGGCCCTGGAATATTGTATCGGTTGCTGTTAGCGTTTAGGGTGCCACATCCACCTTGAGGCGGATGAAGTCATTCGTGTTGGTTGGGGTACCGCCAGCGGTACGGAACGTGTGCCATTCCCAATCGCTACCAAGAGCGGGACTGGTGAGCTGGGCACCCAGCGCGGTACGCACCGCAGTGGCGTCGTCTCCGGTGACTTCGGTCACGGTCACGACGTTCCATGTCGTGAGATCCTTGGTTCCTTCCACCAGGTAAACGACGCCGTCTTTGGTGGCGGTTTGTTTCGACTCATTGGGGGAGGCAGCCGCGGCGAAGGTTGCGCCCTTGCGGACGGCCATCGTGTAGGTCAGGGCGTTATCGGAGCCGATCGCGTGCATCAGCGGATAGCAGCGCGGGCCGGACGCGCCACTGGTCGGATCACTGTTGGTGGCGAACTCCATCAGGTTGTTCTGGCCGTCATTGTCCGGGTCGGACCCCTTGAGGGCGGCATCGCCGGTGAGGCCGTATTGGCCAGATCCGGTTCCGGTAGCCCATGGGATATAGGGATCGGTGGGAGGAAGATTCACCGTCAAGTCGTCAACGCGGACATTCCCGTTCGTCATACGGATGTTGTCAATCGTCTTGCCAACGCCCGCGGTGACCTGAACCGGGACCTGGAGTACCCAATCTTCCTCTTCGGTGGGCTGGTCTCCGATCCACGACACCGACTGGGACCAGACCAGGGTGTCACCATCGTAGCCGTAGATCCACCCCGTGCCGCCATTGCCGCTCCAATGGCCGTCCGCGACGGACACCCACACGCTCGGAACCACGACGTCGCTGGCGAACGTCAACCGACTGTTCCCGCTAGTGTTGTACAGGTAACGAGAGAGAGACGGGCCATTTGCCCCGAAGAAGGCAACGTCGGTGCCGGTCACGCCAACGGGGGACCCAGCATAGTCGTCTGCGGCATTGTTGAAGTTCATCACTCCCGCCTGCGCGTTGGTGCCCAGCGCTCCTACGATGGCCAGCACCATCACGGCCAGCGCGCCGGTGGCCGGGGTCATTGCGTGTGTCGATCGGGTTGTCATTGCTTCATTGATCGTACATTACTACTCAGTTAGCCTCCCGGCACGGGAGGCTAACTGAGTAATAACCTGGTTGGTTTGGTTTGAGGATTGCCGTCGTGGTGTTGAAACATCAACGCCGGCGCCTGCGCAAGATCAAACCGAGAGCGCCCAAGATGCCAAGCAGAGAAACACTAGGCTCAGGGATCTGATCAACAAAAAACCCACCGAGGGCGTTGTCACTCCAACCGATATCGTTTCGCCCTTTGATCGTGAACACATCCCCGACCGTGCCAGTGATGTCGAAGAGGTAATAATCAGGAATGGAATTTTTGGTGCCGCTCACCATCAGTCCCGAGTCCGCTCCCCCAGGGCCGACGACCTGCACGGCATCCGAGGACTCGCCGATCAAGCCGGGCACAGCATTGGTGGTCTGATCACCGATCACCCCAAGGCGGAAGCTCGCAGGTGCCGTCAGCGTGATGGTGAAAAAATCCTGGACGTTGGGACCGCCCCCGCCATTCCGGTACCAATCTCCTGCGATGATATCCGGGACCGGCCCCACACCCGTCTGCGTCACGTCGTCGAACGACGCTTGGTATTCTTCAGACCCGGGGCCCTCGAAACCACCAAGTCCACCGACGACTGAAAAGGTGGCCCAGCTGGGCTGGAGGATATTGAGGGGGTTATTTTCCCCATCGAAGGACGCGATCCTATAACCGGTCGTGCCGTAGATATTGTCGCCGTCCACATCATACGCCTTGACGGTGCCACTGGTGCGCCAGTCACGGCCGGTTGAGGCATCAAGGGCCACCTGGGAGATGGTAGCGGAATAGCTTGCTGTGAGACTCGCCATTACGAGCGCAGAAGCGAGGATTGGAAGGTGTATTTTCATATTCAATATTCAGTTGGTGGTGGGTTTGTGGTTGGACTGGGGAGATTGCGAAATCAACCGCTGGATAACATCGCGGCGACAGCAGTACAAAAAACGCAGATAAATCCAGTCATGAAAAGAAAAATCAGCCCGCAGATATTGCTGAATGATGCGCATTTTTTGCTCACCGCGAGCCCTACTCATTAGCGTTGCCCGGGATGGGCGTGGTCATTTTTCCGCAGCGCTCACCTTGACGAGATTCCCGTCGTGTTTGAGCTTGATCAGGATCAGGCCGTCGGCATTCGGTTTCCAGCCCTCCTGGGCGGTGTTCAGATTGTCGGTCCGGGCAAGAACACTGCCGGCTTTCCGGACCTCGCTGTTAGGTCCGAGACCGGCGATCGTCGCATAACTGGTTTCACCGGCGGGGTAATCCAGTTCAAATGAAACGCCGCGGCCCTGACCGGCCAGCGCGGCGGATTTGAGAATGGCGGCAGTGCTGACATGGATGCGTTTGCCGTCTGCCTGCAATACTTTGGTAATGACCTCGACTCCCAGCCCGCGCGTCAGAAAGATGCACTTCATATACAGTTCCGGCTCCCACGCCGGGCCTGCTATACCATTGGTTAGAAGATCCAGAGCATCGGCATACAATCCCTTTCTCCCTTTCCCAAGCATCATCATTTGCTCAATGCCGCTATCCATGATCCCCTCGCCGATGGCGCGCCACGGCAAGCTCTGGTCGTATTCCGCCAGCTTGAGGACCCAGTATCCGTAGGGAAGACCGCACCACTGCACCGGTCGGCCGAACCAGTTGCCGACGTCATACCAACTGGTTCCAAGGCAGGCGATCGTGCCGAACTTCATGACCGGGCGGTCCGGAGCTTTCCACATATACACAAATGGCACGCCCGTTTTCGCCCAGTACCTGGCCTGATCGAGATACTGTTTCTCACCGGTAATCTGATAGGCTTCCAGACAGCACCAGAGATGCAAACCCGCAGCCTGGATATCGGGAGCGTGCTTGGGCACCTCCCAGGTATTCATGCCGCGGGGCACAATAAACCGCTCCATATATTTCACCGCCTTCAGGCCC
>CAISTY010000181.1 GCA_903888515.1 Akkermansiaceae bacterium
AGACCCTTCATGCGGACACCGGACTCGGTGATCCGATAGTTCTCGCGGCCATGGCGGAATGGCTCGTCAAGGAGGGGCGGCAGCCGAAATGGAGGGCACTTGCCAATGACAAACCCGACGTTGTGGATACTCAACCCTTGTCCGGTGGAAAATCACCCAAATCTCCCGATCCGGTGTTTCTGCGTCATGGGCTTCTCCGGGAACGAGTGGTCCTGCGCGGCATGAGCCGCGCCCCGAATCCAACGCTTGCGCCCAATTTGCTTCTGGCTCTCCGTGCCCTTATCGGGGTCGGAGCCCGTGCCGAGGTGATTCTTTGCCTCGCCACCGGCCCGGCAGTTCATGCCGCCGAGCTTGCCCGCCTCACCGGCTACAAGCCCCGAACGATGCAGTTGTTGCTTCAGGAGATGGCGCTGTCCGGCCACGTTCTCACCCAAGAGCCACCATCACGTCCGCCAAGCAGCACCGGGCGCGGCAGTTCCCGCCGCTATCATCTCCAAGCGGGCGATTGGGCATTCCTCACCGGCGGCAAGCCGCTTCCTCGCTGGATTCCGTGGACTCCACTCTGGCGCATCGTCCAGGAAATCCTTGATTCGCTCATTCAGACTGGCGAACACCCCAAACACTCGGCCCTTCTTTCGTCCCGCCTCCGTGAGTCCCTCGCCGCCCAAGGTCAGGAACTCGCCGCCGCCGGCCTCCTCCCGCTTCTCGATCTCCGCTCCACCGCCCCCGGCAATGAAATCCTAACCACCCTCGCCGAACGATTACCGACGGCCTTGGATAGGCTGTAGACCATTGCCATCATTGAGAGATACAGGGAGCATCCGACAAACCTGATCAGCGTCCAAGAATTGCATGCATGAAGTTCTGGCGATCCGGAAAAGTGATGGTCGTGGTTCAAATTGAATTATATGGATTTTGCGGCCACCATTGCTACGGCCTTCGCTGTTGTCGGACTTAGCTGGGATGCCACCGCCATAAGAGCCCTAACGAGTTCAGGCGACTCGTTGGCGTTTTTCCTGAGGTAATTGTTCAGCTTGAGTATGCATCGTGAGGCACAGTCGAGGAGCTGTTCGGAAGAGATTCGGCCTGCGGCGAATAGCAGGGTTTCCCAGGGATTTTCTTCGACGCAGAAGGCAAGTTGTTCGGGTGAAAGCAGGTCGGTGGCGTATTTGAGGGCTGCATCGGGACATTCCTCGATGCAGAAGGTAAGTTGTTCGGGGGAAAGCAGGGAGGCAACGTGTCCGAGGGCCGTATAGGGACTTTTATAGACGCATAAGGCAAATTGTATTGGGGAAAGCAGGCTGGCGGCGTGCTCGAGGGCCTCCATGGGCTTTTTCCGACGACAATAATCGAATTGTTTCGGAGTTAGCCTGTCGGCGACGTATTTGAGGGCTCCATCAGGAGATCTGCTAACGCAGAAATCGAATTGTTTCGGGGTAAGCCTGTCGGCGACGTATTTGAGGGCTCCATCAGGAGATCTGCCAACGCAGAAATCGATTTCTTTGGGGGAGAACTTGTCGCCAAAGTTTTCGAGTGCTTCCCAAGGAGCTTCCTGGAGGCAGAAAATGCGTTGTTTTGGCGAGAGCAGCTTGATGGCGTATTCGCTGGCAATCGAGGGGTACGTCTTGACACAGAAATCGAGTTGTTGCGGCGAGCACCGGTCAGCAACGTATTCGAGAGCAGCCCAAGGATCTCCACTGACGCAGAAATCGAATTGTTCCGGTTTGAGTTCACCGGCGTGATTTTGTAGAACGTACGCAATATGGTGGCTTTGAACAAGCTGATCGAATTTGGCAGGGTCCATGGTTGGTTGTTAGCGTCGCCAACGATGCTGGCTGTTTGAGTGTCCAGCGGCAATTGGAAATGCCTTTGGCGACAATTAAACCTGACCACTGGCGACAATTAGACCGGCGGTTGGCAGCTTCGGTGAATCGCAAGCCAGACCTCGGGATGTTTCGAAACGAGGCATCCGGTGTTGGATCCCACCGAAGGGAGAGGACAGTATGGATATGAGATGGCCAGCGCGGTGGCATGGCTGCGGCGAGGAAAGCCCCAGCGGTTCATGAATGCCGGGTAGGGGGCGGTGCGAACGCAGGTCCAGATCTGCCCGTCCGTCATTTTGGCGGTGGCGGAGCGGATCATTTCACCGGGGTATTCCTTGGGTGAGGACAGCGCTTTGAGACGGGAATCCCCCTGAAAGCCTTCGCAAGGCCTCCCAAAACTAGTTGTTTTGGGAGGACGTGGCGGGGGGCCGGGGGGATCGGGACCCATCTCCAAGCGATCCCGCAACCATGGTGTCGCCGCCGTGCTTGGCAGGCGGCTCCGGAGACCGTCTCTAACGGTCGAAGGTAAGCCGGAGTGGGAGAGGGATCGCCCGGTTTGCAGCGAAGTGAAAACCGGGGAAACCCCGAACGGCTGGGCGCAGCCCTGACAAACCGGTTCGTCAAAAGGCGGAATCCCCCGTCCGGTCCCGGAGAATCCGCATGGATTGGCCGGGGCCGGGCGGCATGAATTCGTGGGGGCCTGAGGCGGTTCAGGGCTGGAGTTTGTGAGGAACGAAGGAAGCTCGCAGCATTGATCCGCCGGGTGCGGTGGGTAGGTAAGACGCGTTAGGCCGGATATCAATGCGGTAAAGCTATAGCGTTTCAGCGGCCTTTCTGCGTGCGACCGGGCAAAGTGGCAAGACCGCTTGCCACGTGGCACTTGGTAGGATTAGTTTTCCACCTACCGTCACAAGCTTTGGTGCATTGAAGGTGGTGGCTGATTCGGCATTCAGATAGCCTTTTACCGTTTGCAGTTCTGGAGCATCAAATGTGGTGGCGGAATCGGCGTTTAGATCGCCATTTACGGTTTGCAAATTTTGCGCAACGAATGTGGTGGCCGATCTGGCATTCAGATATATCCAAACCGTATGGAGGCTTGGCGTATTGAAGGTGATAGCTTCTAATGCTAAAAGAGAGCCGTATACAGCTTGTAGTTTTGGCGCGTCGAAGGTAATAGCATGCGGGGCATGCAGATATCGTCCTACCGTTTGGAGATTTGGCGCATTGAATTCTTTGATGCAGTTAAGTGTCAGACATCCGCCAACCGTTTGTAATTTTTCGGCAGAAAAGTCAGTGACATACCCAGCATCAAAATCAAACCCTACATCTTTGAGATTAGGCACATTGACGGCGTCAGCAAGTGCGACATCCAGAAATCCACCAACCGTTTGTAGATTGATTGCGGAAAATTGAGGTGTAGAGTTGCTGATAAGATGTCCAGCTACATGGTGGTAATCTATTGCGATTGGCAGTTCTGATAGGTTATACAACGTGCAAAGTAAAACATTCTGTCCATTCGGAGTAATTTTAACCAAGCGGTCGGCTGGGATGGTCTGCGCGAGAAGATTTGCGCAGTCGCCATCCCCTAAAAATGGATGACCATTCCACTTCCCGTGCTGATCGTAACAAACAAGAAGAACATCCATAATCTCTCCGGTGGCTTTGAAATGGGCAAGGGCCAGCTCCATATTTTCTTCTGTAATTTGCGTGTATGGCTTTGTCATGATGATTTGATTAGCTTTCCTGATTACTACGAGGTCTACCAATCTCAATTTACAATTCTTTGAACATTGGAAGCAGAATTTGGCCTAGCGGCTAAGGATGCCGTTAGAGCGCCGGATGGGCTGCTGCCGATCCTTTATGGAAATGATTGTGAGGCAAGGTACCGAGTGCCGGATCAATTCGCCGCAGTCGAGAATCCGGGTCCGGCATCCGGCGTTTTGTTTTTCCGCACTTTGATGGAAATGCCCGAGATACCAGGTCCGTGGTTTCACGATGCGGAATAGCCGGTCGTGTAGCCGGCGTTCTTCCTTCAGGTCGGCGACCAGCGAACTGGTTCCGAACTCGTCCTCGGCCTGGGCATACGATTTGACGAGTGGGGAGCTAAAGCCAGGGCCAATCCAACTGGGGCCGGAATGGGTGACCAGCACGTCGACGGGGCTTGCCTTTGACGGGTCAAGCCGGAAGCCCTCCCGCGACCACCATTCGCCGCTTTGAATTTTGTCGATCCGATTTACGCTTACGGCGCCGCCCACAAAAAGCCACATCTCGCTATTCAATTCCAGCCGGGTGTAGTCGGGCAGCAGCTTCAGGTTCGATAACAGGTGGTCCCCTTCAAAGAAAGTGGGATTGCAGTGGTTTCCGCGGATCGACAGATATTCGATGCCTCGGGTCGCGAATTCCTGATTGAGGGTTTCAAGGACGGGTAGGCCGCATTCGGGAAATCCTTCGTGGCCGTCCCCGACGTGGATCACCACGGCATCACGGATTTTCCTCTCGTCGATAATCGCCAGCAGCCCGGCATAGTCGCCGTGGATGTCTCCAAGGATGAATGTGGGGCGGTTCATGTCGTGCGGATCGCAGTGGGTAGCGGGTCAGGAATTTGTCCTTCAAAAATGGGAAAATATCCAGCCGGGGTTTCTTCCTTGGCGGATCGCCTTTTCCGAGCACAATTCCCCGTGATGAAGGAAGGTAACCCCACCCCTCGAATTCACGATTTTCGGACAAACTCTTATGGCAGTAAGTCTGGCAGCCGACATTAAAACTGCAAATTTCGTGACCGGATCGATTTGCATGTGTCGGTGCCCGTGTGGAACTCTCAATTTCCGCTGCCTTCACGCCCATTCAGGATCTGAATAATCCCGTCGCCACAGTGGAGGCCGTCTCACAAAGGTGTGCTGGGAAATAAGAAAACGGATGAATATCGTCCTTTTTTGCATAATTCAGCACACCGGAAGCATTTACTTGCAGCGTTCGTATTAATCCTGCAAGTTCACTTCCGTCATGCCTGACAGAACTCAAAAAGACAAAGAGCCGCCCGATCATCGGGAGGTTGCTGGTCGCGTCGGCAATGTCGTGGTGGAGGTGAAATTCGGCGTGGATGCGGTCAGGACGCTGCGCACCAGCCTGATGCAGGTGGCTTATCAGGTGAGCGAGGATCCGGCTTTGCGCGGATACGTGGTGCTTGCCGATTCCGCCATCGCGTCCGAGCGGGTCAGGGAGGAATGGCGGCGGGCATCATCTGTTTTGCGTCCCGAGGTGCAGGAGCGCCTCTCCATTTGTCTGGCCTCCGATGGTCGAATCATCGGGATTCCAAGCGATCCAGCCTCTGGGGTTTTGCAAATGCTGGTCGGCCTGATCGCGGCGGAACGCGGCAAAGCCGGCGGCAATCGCACGGATTACGGCTTCGTCATTCTCAAATTGCTCATCCACCGTTGGCTGACGTCCGGGGACGCGGTGACGGCCGACTGGGTGGCGAAAACTGTCGGCTGTTCCTACCCGGCGGTCGCCCGAGCCCTTCGCCCTCTCGGCGGTCTGGTCGAACGCACTTCCGACCGGCGCATTGTGCTGCGATGGTTTCCGAAGGACGAATTCGCGAGAATGGTGGCCGTTTCGGATCGCGCCCGGTCGACGGTGCGTTTTATCGATCCTTCGGGCCAACCACGGAGCTTCGAGGCGCATATCCGCCGCTTGGAAAAGCTTGCCCCTCCCGGCCTTGCCATTGGTGGCGTGCTTGGGGCGTTGCACAGCTTTCCCGCACTCGATATCGTCGGTGCTCCGCGCTTGGACCTGTCCGTGCATTGCCCCGGCAAGCATCTGAACCTTGATTTCATCAAGGCTCTCGACCCTGCCCTGAAGCCGGTCACCGACCCATTGCAGCGAGCCACCCTGGTCGTTCATGCCGTGCGTCACGCCGATCCGTTGTTCGTTCCGCGACAAGGAGGCCTTGCCTGGGCGGATCCCGTGGAATGTCTGCTAGATCTGCACGAAGCACACCTTGAAATGCAGGCTTCGCAATTTCTCGATCATCTCCAAAGTATCCGTCATTGCCATCAGGATCGTCAGGATGCCAAACCCATATGACCGCCTCAGCCCTTTCCCCAAGCCTCCTCAGCGGCATTCCCCCGTGGATGTGGCTGGCCTTGGTTTTTGCGATTCTGCTCCCGGTTTTCAAAGAGTTGTGGGGTGCAAAGGTCAAGGGCTGGGCCGGAGAGAAGATGGTTTCTCACTTGGGGCTTCGCAAACTGAACTCGTCGATCTATCAGGTGTTTGATGATCTCTATCTTCCCCGTCCGGATGGGCAAGGAACCACACAGTTGGATCATGTGGTGGTCTCGCCCTTCGGTGTCTTTGTGATTGAGACCAAGAACTATCAGGGGTGGATTTTTGGCTCAGAGAAGCAGAAGGATTGGACTCAGTCCATCTACAAGAAAAAGCACCGGTTTCAGAATCCGCTTCACCAGAATGATCTCCATGTTAGGGCTCTGGCGGGGCTCCTCGGGCTTGATCGGAGGATTTTTCATTCGGTGGTGTTTTTCATTGGGGACTGCACCTTCAAGACCGAATTTCCGGAGAATGTCCTGAATCACGGACTGCGGAGCTATATCGAAGGATTTCAAAGCCCGTTGCTTGAACAGGCGGCGGTGAATCGGTGTACGGAGAGGTTGAGGGAGTTGGCTCAGATGACGGACAGGCGTTCCGCAGCACGGGCGCATGTTAAAGGGATCCGGGATCGCCGCGCTTCTTGATCTGGCAAACAATGGAAAAGAGAGAAAATCAGGATGCCTCCAATCAGCGACTTTCAACCATTCCAGGCCGGCTCTCCTCAGGTCGGGACGATCACGCAATGGGAGGATGCGAAGGGTTTCGGTTGGGTGAAATCTGGAGACAAGCGGGTGTTCGTTCACATTAAGGAATTCGAGCGTGGACAGCGGCGGCCAAAGGCGGGTGAGGAGATTCGTTATATTCCGGGCATCGACGCGAAGGGGCGCAATTGCGCCAAACGGGTGACCTTCGTGAGGTCCGGCGGGCGCGGGCGCGTGGGCGTCGGGGGCTGGTTCCTGCTGTTTGGCCTGCTGGTGCTGCCCGGTCTGGCGATGCTGCGGTTACCAGTCCCATGGTGGATGGGCGCGGGCGTGATGACGTTCATTTCTGCGATCACCTATGGGATGTATGCCGACGACAAACAGAGGGCTGCGTCGGGAGCCTGGCGGGTGCCGGAGAGTTCCTTGCATCTGGCCGAATTGCTAGGTGGTTGGCCGGGGGCGTTTCTAGCCCAGAGGCGGCTGCGGCACAAATGCTCGAAGGCGTCTTATCAGGTAGTTTTCTGGTTTATCGTCGTGATTTTCCAGATCGCTGCGGCGGATGTGATGCAGGACCAGCGGTTGAGCCAGGCGTTGATGCGGTATCTGGCCCGGTGAAAGTATGGATAAGCGATAGCCGGCGCGGCTGCATGGCTGCGGGGCGGCAAGCTCCAACGGTGCAAGAATGCCGGGCAGGGGGTGGTGCGAACGCAGGTCCAGAGCTGCCTGTCCGTCATGTTGGCGGCGGCGGAGCGGATCAATTCACCGAGGTATTACTTGGGTGAGGACAGCGCTTTGAGACGGGGATCCCCCTGAAAGCCTTCGCAAGGCCTCCCAAAACCAGTTGTTTTGGGAGGACGCGGCGGGGGGCCGGGGGGATCGGGACCCATCTCCAAGCGATCCCGCAACCTGGTGTCGCCGCCGGGCTTAGCAGGCGGCTCAGGAGACCGTCTCAAACGGTCGGAGCTAAGCCGGAGTGGGAGAGGGATCGCCCGGTTTGCAGCGCAGTGAAAACCGGGGAAACCCCGAACGGCTGGGCGCAGCCCTGACAAACCGGTTCGTCAAAAGGGGAAATTTCCCCGTCCGGTCCCGGCGAATCCGCATGGATTGGCCGGGGCCGGGCGGCGTGAATTCGTGGGGGCCTGAGGCGGTTCAGGGGCTGGAGTTCGTGAGGAACGAAGGAAGCTCGCAGCCTTGATCCGCCGGGCGTGGTGGGTAGGGGTTCGGGGAGAATCCCCGGTAGGTTGGGGAAGGACGCACGAGGAAGTGCAACGGACGAGCAGGACGGGGGGAAGGGCTCTTCCCCGGCCAGGAGTAAACCCAGCCAGAACGGCAAACGTCCACACCGCAAAAGACCCTCATGTCACAGCAGGACCTGCCGATCCACGCGTTAGAATCGTCTTTTTCAGGTACTTCTGGCAACCGGCGGGGCCAGAATCGGGGGTGGTTCAAAGAGCGGATGAGCCAGGGCAACTGGATACAGAACAGACCGATCTGGATTTCAGGTGCCCTGCTGCCGCCAGTGCTTGGATTAGTGCGCAAAAGCTTCGGGTTCCGCGAAGAAATGCTCACGGCTTGAAGGAATCTTGATTCCACGGACCTTGATCTCGCGGAGAATGCGAGCACGGTTTGCGGGACTGTTGCTGTAGAGCGCACTGAGGCGGTTCGGGGTACTAACAATTTCGAGCCACCTTCCGAAGCGGTTCACGCCGTATTTGGTGTTGTTGCCGAGTGAATCCGTTGTGGTGTAGGTGATGTTGTTCTTTTTCATAACAGATGCCAAGCTCCGCCGACCGGCCTCCACTTGCAAAAGGGGAGGCCTGCGGGTTAAACCAATCTCGCCGCCTGTGAGGCGAATCATTTGCCGGGGTGGGGTATGGTGGTTTATCTCCATTATTTCGGCTGGGAGTCCAGAGCGCAGAAAGATCCTCGTATTGACCGATCCACTAATATCCGAGCCACGCCTGGCTGATGAATGGGCGGGAACCCGGCTATAGCGTCAAGGGTCATGACTCGCTGGTAACGCAACGCATCTTCCTTCGTCTTCGTCGCCGTCTTCTTCCGGGGTGAAGGTGGCGGGTCTTCTTCGAATCGGCTTCCCAAACAAAATCTTCCCCAAAACCTTCCGGCAATTAGTCTTGATGGTTGGGCAACCAAAATGTTGACCTGATGCACGCAATGAAAACATCAATAAACGAGCGGGATGATCTGGCAAGCTACCCACACATCAGTACCCTTTTATATCAGGTTTTAAGTGTGGCTCAAGCCGGTGGCATGACTGAGGTTCGAGCCGAGGAAATTTATGATGAGATTCACAGCCATTTCGTCAACATCCAGGGTGAGGCGTTCTGGCCACTACGAGATGATCTGATTCGCATTCTTGTCACCCCTGACGAATCGTATGAGTCTTCCGAAGGAGGGGGATTCAGCCGCTCTGATCTATTCAGTTGACGGCGTTTTGATCCCCAGTACCCATGGCCACGGGAATCGTGCGCATGCCTTCGAAATCACGGATCTATTGATGACACCCATTGGCGCGACGTTGGCCTGTGGCGCGGTAGCAATCGGACTCGGGGTGAAAGCGGTCACTTCCGCCGCCGCGAAGCGGTGGGAGTGCTGGTACTCGGCACGCCGCGGATCTCGTCAACGGCAGGGGCGCGGCGTACACGCGGCCCCGTCTGGGGGCGTCCAGGTGGCGGTTGGCGTGAGAATGTGGCTTTGGCCGATGCTTCTTCTAGACGAAATCGCGGGGAGTTGCTTGCGTCGAAGGTATTCACCTCTACTCGAGACCAGTAGAAGATTCTTTGATCGGTCCTTAGTAACAAAACCAATTCTTTGGGTGAATCTAGTTATATCTGATCAGCGACTTTGTAGCGTACGACCGGGCAGTTTGGCATGACCGCTACCTTGGTGACTACTGGTAGGATTAGTTCTCCGTCGACCCTCACAAGCTTTGATGCATTGAAAGTGGTGGCTGATCCGGCAATTAGGGCGCCATTTACAGTTTCGAGGTTCTGCGCATCGAAGATGATGGCTGATTCGACAATGAGGAAACCATCTACTATTTGCAGATTCGGCGCACTAAAAGTACAGGCTGCTGCGGCATGAAGGCTGTTATCTACATGTTTTAAGCTTGGAGCATCGAAAGATTTGGCTAACCTGACATCGAGAAATCCACCTACTGTATGCAGCTTTGTAATATCTATGATTGTAGCTGATTGTGCGAGTAGAAAGTCGCCCACGGTTTGTAGACTCGGGGCATCGAATCTTGTCGCTGAGCAAGCATTTAGGAATTGGCCTACTTCTCTCAGGTTTGGTATATTAAACATTGTAGCTGAGGGGGCAACAAGATCAGCACCAACTGTTTGCAGATTAGGTGCAGAAAATTGCCGTGTTTTTGCAAGTGCAATACATCCTGCTACATGGTGGCAATCAAGATTCACGGGATCTGCTGAGGAATCTATAAATGAACAAAGAAGTATCTTTTCCTCAGTCGAACTAATTGCAACCAGGCGGTTTTCGGGAATAACCTGATCGGAAAGGTTGGCGGGTTCTTCAAGATCAAATGAATCGGGAAGATCGCTCCAGTTTCCGTGTTGATCAAAACAAACCAAAAGGACATCTAGAATCTCTCCGGTGGCTTTGTAATGGGCCATGGCATGCTCCAGATTATCTTTAGTGTATTGTGTGTAAGGAATTTTCATGATAACAAAATTAGATCACAGCCGTCCCACAGGACGAATTAGTTTGAGGCGAACAAACGGTCTGGTGTTGGGTTGAAATCCTTGTGGGCGAAATGACCCGCGACCTCGAGCAAACATAGCCACCGAAGTATTTCCATGCCGCTTTAAATTTCAGTTTCTTAGATTTCGGCAAACATTTACTGTTTGCGTAGAGTGGCTGCGAATTGGTCAAGGCTCAGGATTCAAGCTTCAAATCCGGGATGTGGGTAAACGATATTCGCATAGTGTGCTGAACACGTCACGAAAAGGACCGAGAAACTTTCGCTCTGGCGACCAGTCGGTGACGGCGAAGAAAGCATGGGAAAACGCCCCGCGAAATTCGTTTTCGAGAGCATCGCGGAAGTCCAGAGCGGTGTGCCGGGGGTCGTTACCGAAGGCTCCGCAGCCCCAGGCGCCTAGAATGAGGGATTCGTAACCTCTGACGCGGGCTATTGAGAGAACCCTGTGAATGCGGGATTTGAGCAGTTTGCGGGAACGCGGCTGGCCAATTCCCGGCGCATACGGTGCCGCGCAGGTGATCACGTCCAATAACCATGGTTTATCAAGAAGGCTGCCATCATCGCGGCGGAAGAAGGGCACGCTTGGAGAAAGAATGCACCAGTCGCTGGAATCCGGCTCCGGGCGCGATCTATGGAACTCATACATGAGGTCGCCCTCGAGAGTGAGGTAAAGTGCGCTGGATCGGCAAAGGCATTCCTCTTGAGCCAGCGCACCGTTGAGGAATCCGCCGCCGGGGTTGATGCCGTTGGCGAAATTCAGTGCCAAAGGATGGAGTCCTTGGGCTTGAGCCCGTTGTGCTGAAAGCATCGTGGTTTCGTTGGCGACCTGGATGATTGTGGAATCATGGCGTGGTGGCGGGCATGGTGGCAGCGGATGATCTTGAGGGAGGGTGATCCTCGCTGCCACCGCATGTTTGACCTCATCGCGCCAGACGACTGGCCGACCGGAGGAATCCTGATAGGTGCCGGCACGGGCAGCGGTGACCGCACTCTGTCCCAACTCGGCGGCGATGTGCCGAGGCATGGTCAAATCGCGACGACAGATCTCCGCCAATTCGTCAGAGTCCGACGGTGGAAGGGTGATTATGGGTGATGCGTCCATTGGGGCAACGTTACGAGGGCCAGAGAAAGACGAGTCCCACAGGTTCGATACGACGGGGTTTGACGGAATAGAACTCGCGGATGCGGTCGGGTTGGGGGAGATTAACGGAGCAACTCATGTTCAACGGATTCCAGCAGTAACAGATGGGGGTGCCAAGGCCAATCCAAGAGAAATACAAGGTTTCAGAGGCATTTGGATGGGTTGTCTGTTGCCATCAACGGAAGCACGAGTTTGAAATTAAGGTGCGACCTCAAGATTTAGTTGCTACTTCTGATTGAATGGGGGTATTTTCATCCCGTGAGCACACTTCGCTTTGATGTCATTTTGGACGATCCGCCCGGTTTCCGGGCGGATGCCGTTCTAGGCGACTCGGTTTTTGGGGTTTTGATCGAACCCCGGGATCTCCGCAGGCTGCGGGCTTCTCTCATGGATATCGCCAGGGTTACGGCCGCGAATCCCACACGCAGAGGGATCCTCGTATTGGACGGGCCACAAATATCCACTCCGCGCCTTGCCGACGAGTGGGCGGGGGCGCGAGCTGTGATTCGTCCCGAGGTGTTCCAACGGCTGGCAATGGTCGTTTACCATGAAGGGAAACCACCGCAAGCGGATGAACCGCTGACGCCAGGTGAGCGCGACCAGATCGCGGCCGTTGTGAAACACGAACGCGGCCAAGCGGTCCGCAAGGTTGGCGGCCGGTCGGAGGCGTTCTTTGACATTCTCCGGCCCTTGCTGATTGGCTGGTTCCGCCGCTCCGGCCCCCTCACCAGCAAGGAACTGTCCGCGCAAACCGGGTTTAGCTACCCCACCATATCAAATGCTCTGCGGGAATTGGAGCCATACCTCCTCCGGCGTTCGGACCGCCGGGTAGAACTCCGCACCTTTCCCAAAGACGCGTGGTTCAGGCTGGTCGCGCAGGCGGAAATCGTCCGTTTTACTCAAGCCTTTACCGATCCCTCCATGCGGCCCCGCTCGCCAGAGGTCCTGTTGCAACGATTGAGGGAACTCAACCGATCCGACATCGCGGTCGGCGGGGTTTTGGGAGCCCGGCACTATTTGCCAGGGCTGGACCTGGTCGGCACCCCGAGACTTGATCTCGTGGTCCATGCCATGCGACCGGATGGATCGCATGACTTCCTTCGCAAACTCGACCCTGCCCTCAAACCCGCCAAGCGTGGTGAACCCGCACGGGTTTTTGTCCACACCCTTTGTCGGCCCGTGACGTTTTTCCAGGAGAGTGGTGATGGAATTGTCTGGGCAGATGAGGTGGAATGCCTGCTCGACCTCCATGAAGCGCGATTGGAATCTCAGGCGGTGGAATTCCTCGAACGCCTTGCACCCAAATCCATCCCATGAGC
>CAISTY010000182.1 GCA_903888515.1 Akkermansiaceae bacterium
CGCGGTTGTTGGCCTGCGCGGACCTTCGTCTGGAGCCAAGTTTATCAAGCACTCGTTCAATCCTCAAGCAAGAGTCCTCTTTATCGCCGATTGGTCTGATCCCAACTCGGATCGATTAGGTCCTCAAAGTTTGGTCAACTCCATCCCCGCCCGTCTCACCAACCCCAAACGCCTGCACCATTTTTGGCCCTTCCGCACCGGCGCAGACTTCAATGACATGTTGCGATCCGGCGAACTCACCCGCGATCTTCTCCTCTACCACATCCTGAAATGCTTCCCAAGCTCCCGCACCCACGCATCCGGCCCCACATTCCTCGAGTGGTGCCGCCAGCACCGGGCTGATCCTGCCCCCATCGGCCCGGCCGCCGCTCACGTCGTTGCCGACCCAAATCGTCTTCGGGGCCGCCGTCCGCTCGCTGCATGGCAAACCCGCTGGAAGCGCTCCCGTGTGCCCCGTGATCTCCTCAAAGACCTCACCTTCGCTTGGAACACCTATCGCCAATCCTGCATCGACCCCGCCACGGCATATCTCCGCTGGGTTCCAAGCCCGCCCCCAAAGCCACCAGGTCGCAAGTCCACCAAGAACTCACCGGCCTCAAACGAAATAGCGCCACAACGCCCTTAGCGCCATGGGCCTTGTCGCCTAGTCATCTCCCCGGTACTCCGAAACGAAATTGTTATCCACTCAATCCCAAATATTCCCAACCACACCCGAACAACGATGAGCAAAATTAATACAAATACCCTCCCACGCTCGAAATCAGAGCCCTGGATCAACACCGCCACCGCATGCAAACATCTTGGAGTATCCATCCCACGATCCGGCGCTGGATCAAGCCCGGGCAAATCAAACCCAAGCGGACTCCGACGGGTGGACTCCGCTTCCGACGCTCCGAACTTGACAATCTGCTCGATTAACGAAACCGGGGAGTTCCATGTTGGAACCAATCCGGCAGAAGTGATGCTCAGCCGAGTGAACTCACAACGATGCTGCGGACTCCAATCTCAGATCCCAGAGCCCCTCTCGATAGGTGCTGGACTTGCTTGGAACCACCGCCGTCCCGCTGGGATTGGACAACATGGCACAGTCGCCCATAACACCTAAGCCGACGCCCCTGTCGCCGCCACCCCTAAATCGGAATGCTTTTCGCGGGTGATTTGGCTCCTAATGCGACTAACGCTGCACGTCCTCGAGACGCGCCAATGGTCACCCGCAGCTCCGACGAGCTGCCTTCGGACCCATTCTCGCTTCGCAACCCTGTGGGCAATTTTCCTCCCAGCAGCTGTCATGTCTTCAAACCGGTACGGCCGGGCCAATCATGTCCGACCGACCGGCTCCGGCGGCTCGGCGCTACGCCGGAGCCAAGCGTGGAGTGCGGAAGGTCAGCAAATCGCTCCAACCAGAAAGAATTCCCTTCCCAACCGCCGCCGCAACCGCTATCTCCCATCCCGTTAGCCAGCCCTGCGCTCTTCGAGCAGATCAACGACAAATTGAACGCCCCCGGCCCCGGGCGAAGGTGTCGAATTTCAAGCGCTTCCGCAAACTGGTTGACGAAGTGGGCCGATGCGGCGTCAAAAAATCTCCCGACTCAAACCCGTTTCGACCTCTACTCCGGCGAACTATGAGCCCCAAGAATTCCCCACTCATGAATAACCTAGGTAGGATCACTGATTTCACTGGCACCTTAATGGCGCTTCTTCCAAATTCGCATGAAGACAACGACGATTTCAAGGACCAACTCAGCGATTATGAAGCGCTCCTTCCAGCAACGCAGTGCGATCCGGACTATCTGCTTGCTGAGAAAACAGGATGTCAGC
>CAISTY010000183.1 GCA_903888515.1 Akkermansiaceae bacterium
GATCTCGACCCGAAGCGATACGTTTGGAAGGCCGAAGGGCAGGAAATCCTCAGAAAAATCCAACGGGCTAAGGACGCCCTCGCCAAGACCAGCGGCAAGAATTAATTATGAATAGCTATTTAACGTCCGGCACACTAGCGACGCAATCCATGCGAACGCCGCCCTCGAGTCCGCGTCCAGCCATTGGGAAACGACCGCTTGGAATCCAGCCCTTCGGGTCTCGCCGGGAGGAAGACTCAAACCCCACGCCACCGCGTCCTTGGGAGCCGTGGCAACCCAAATCCGGATGACTTGCTTCGCGGTCGCATCGAACTCGCGGTTGGCACTTCCGGATTCCAACAAAATCTTGGTGGCCCGCTCCGGATCTGACCGGACAAGAACCACTGCGATCTCTTCCTTCGCAATCAGGATCTCCTGTGCCGAACCCAAAGAATCCGCCCATACAAGCGCCTCATCCGGATTTTTTCCGGCGAGTTGACCGGCAAGATAGCGGATCGTTTTCATTCTTTTCTCACTATCAACGGCCAATTGTGCGAACGCCTCGGCGGCAATCTCCGGGACGAGCACATGAGTGTTGCGCACGACCGCCGCGAGCGCTTGGTCCCGGGCTACGGGTGATTCGAGCGCAAGCGCGGCGCTGAGGGAATCCCGGAACTCCTGATAGCGGTTCGGAACCTCCTCGCGCGGCGGTCGCTTGGCACGCGTGATTCCGGGATTGAATGCACCAGCGGATTCGGCCTTGCCGGTATCTCCCGGCTTGTCACAGGAAACTAATAACCCGATAAGTAAAAATGATAAGTGAAGTTTCATCGTCACTGGTTCTTCTGATCGCATGGAATCCGTTGCATGCCAACACATTTTTTTCGAGTTCCGGGCAGGTTTCCGGAAGGCCCGGGATCAGGCGGCTTACCAAGGGGCTTCAAATGTGGCATTTGATTCCCATGAACGCCACGCTCAGTCTCGATGAAGCCGGCAGGCTTGTCCTGCCAATCAATGCCCTGCGCTTGTTTGGAATGAAGCCGGGCGACCAGGTTCGTGCCGATGTCAGCCCGAACCGCATCGACATTTGCCCGGAGCCTCCCGTCGTTTCCGAGGGTGTGATCGAAAGTGGAGTTCTCGTGATGGCGCGGCAGGGAATCCCGATGGACGCCGCCGCCGCCGTGCGCGCCGACCGTGACGCCTTGGCCGAACGCTCACTCCCGCGATGAGTGCTCTTCTTGACAGCTCGGTGCTTGCCGCGGCGCTTGCCGCCGATGAACTCAAGCACGCCGAGTGCCTCGCCCGTCTGCTAAAAGGCGGCAACTGCATCTACTCCCACGCGTTGTTGGAAACTTTCTCAACTTGGTCACCCGCATCAAGATCGACCTGAAGCACCTTTTCGTCACCGTCATGGACCATACGACGGGCTCTGAGAACCAGATCCTGTTTTTCAACGAACGTTAATAAATTCAGCGCAATCCCGGTCTGGACATAACGCGATTACGGGCTATGATCTTCACGTGACAGTCACCCTTCCGCCCGCACTGAACCAGCTTGTGGATCGTCTCGTCCACACCGGTCGTTATGCCGACGTAAGCGATGTCCTCAGCGAGGCCCTGCGCGTGCTCGAACGGCAGGAGTTCGATGAATCTCCCGCCCTCGAAGCGGCCATTCTGGAAGGCGTCGCATCCCCGCATCTACCGTATGATGCCTCTGTCATGGATCGCGTCCGCCACAACGCCCGCTCCTTGGCATGAGCTTGGAAGTCTCCATCGCCCTGAGGGCTGAGCAGGACATGACTCTGCAATACCGCTGGTATCTCGAAAATGCCGACCTTGATGTCGCCGAACGCTACTTGTTCGCCGTGCATGAGACCATTCTCCGGGTCGTCGAGCGACCCGATTTGGGCTGCCGCCGCCACTTTCAGGCTCCCGAACTCAGTCACATCCGCAGTATTCAGGTGAAGAAGCCTTTCGATCGTCATTTGCTCTTCTACATGGAGGGAAATGCTCTGCGCATCGAACGCATCATGCACGGAGCCCGGGATCTGCCAAAACGCTTGCTGGAAGATCCTGAGCAATAGGCAACAAAGTGGCTTAGTCCCGGCGCAGGCAAGCCGCTTCCATCGTCCAAGCCGCCGATCAAGTCAGCGACCAAGTCGCCGCCCTGCTGCGGGTGGTGCCCAAGCACAACCGGTCGGCCATGGAATGCATGAGGCATCTCAAGCCCGCGTCCTTTCTCCGACAACCTGATACGTCACCGCGCCTTTGTCATCCACCGTGATGAGCTTAGCCTTCTTCAACTCTTGCAATACCTTTGCCACCGCTGCCTCGGACACGTCCTTGCCGCATAAGGGCTTGGCATGGGCAATCAAGCTCTTCTCTTTCTTCGGTCGCTTTGTTTTTGGCAGCTTCCTCAGATTCTCAATCAACTTCGTCGCTCCGCTGGACAACGCGGGCGTGGCAGCAACTTTCGGAGTTGCCGGAGGTTTGGGTGCAGCCTGTACGTGTGACACAGCCGCAGCCGGGGAAACCACCGCCGCCGCAGGTTTGTGCGTGGATTGCGAAGTGTCTTGAGTACAGGATTTTTGGGGACTCATGGATATCGGGCAAGGAAATCTGCTAGGCTGATGGCGGTCACGGTTTTGGAGAGCGGAAAGGACTCCCCCTGAGGAATGATGTAATAGCCCTTGGTGGCTTGCAGGGTCTTCATGCTTTCCACAAAACCAGGGCTCAGTTTGGGAGATAGCGTGCGCTTGATTTCGATGGCGAGTGTTGCGGCGGATGGGTTTTGCAAGGCGAGATCGACTTCGGCCCCGGCGTGGGTGCGGTAGTGGCTGAATGTGGTGCCCTTGGGGAGGCGGGTCACGATCTGCTCGATGCAATAGCCTTCCCATGAATGACCGCAGAGCGGATGACCCAGGACCTGCTCCAAATCGTGAAGGCCGGCGAGGGCGTGGAGTAGGCCCGAATCCCGCCAATAGACTTTGGGGGATTTCACCAGACGTTTTCCAGCGTTGCGACTCCAGGCCGGGATGCTGCGCACGAGGTAGAGTCCTTCGAGCAGATCCAGATAGTGGCGGGCAATGTGGCATACACGGCAGTGGTATGACGACGTGGTCATCGCCACCTTGTATGTCGGACCGATGGTCGAGGCGAAATGAACCGGCAAGCGACTTTCCAGCAGATCAAATTTCTTCTTTTGTGATCGTGAGTGAACATCTACGATGTCCGTAGGGGAAGTCCCATGACGGGACGGCCCGGATACCGGTGTTCACCTGGCTAATGGCCTTGACGAGCTTCGCGTAGCCCGCGCCGCGTTTTCGCGACTGGACGGGTGGACTGGTTGGAAATCTTTTTCGCCATGGTGGGGCTCTAGAGTCCTTGAAACCGAGAATGTGTTGTCGTTAGCTCAAATTCTTCGTCTTGCGTCTTGGGTCTTGTTGTCTTGGGTCTGAGGCGAAGCCTCGCTCGTTAGACAATTGTCACAAGGGAATCTTCGCCGCCCTGACGGCTGATATGAATCCTGCACCGCCACTCCATCTCCACTTGAATAATTGCTTGACCAAGCACGGAATAATGTGCTAAGCTCCCGCCATGAGAATTGATCTCAAGGAAGATGTGGTGAGTCTGACGGACTTTGCACGCAACACGAAGCAGCACGCCAAAGAGCTGACCCTCGGCGGACGGGCTCGAATTCTGACTCAGAATGGCAAGGCCTCGGTGGTGGTACTCTCGCTGGATGCCTTCGAAACATTGGCACAGGACGCGGAGGATTACCGCATGGATCTGAGGCTGCGCGCGGCGATGGAAAGCTACGCCAAGGGAGATCGTGGGGTAACGGAGAAAACAGTGATGGGCAGGCTCCGCAAGCGTGCCAAAAAACGACGGATCGCACGATGATGAAATACGAGTTGCGGCTTTCATCCGAAGCGGAGCGCTGTATTGATGATCAGCTTCAGTGGTATGAGGCGGATGAAACTCATGGCGGAGTGGAACTTGCCGACCAATGGATGGATCTGCTGGAGGCGGCTTTCAATACGCTGAACCAGCATCCCGAAAGACACGGCTTCGCGCCGGAAAATGGACGCTGGATGCCTCGAATTTCCATCCGGCAGATGCGCTTCAAACCGTGGAAGACCCCATCGGCCTGGAGGGTTCTCTATGTGATCGATGAAAAAGCCAGGCTGGTTACCGTGTTGCAGGTTCGACATGAGAAACGTCCTCTGCTGGATGATGGCGGGCGGTAGAACTACGTCGCGCGGTCGTGCCCCGCACAAGCCGCTGATGCTTCTATTCGAAGACCACAAAATTTCCACGGTGGAGAGTCGGCTCCACCGAATCGCCCGCGACCCGTACCACAAAGCGGCGGGGCTTTGCGAGCCATATGCTGGAACTTCAATCCAAGCCGTGATCACGGTGATATACACGGCAGTGGTATGACGACGTGGTCATCGCCACCTTGCATGTCGGACCGATGGTCGAGGCGAAATGAACCGGCAAGCGACTTTCCAGCAGATCAAATTTCTTCTTTTGTAATCGTGAGGGAAAATCTACGATGCCCGCAAGGGAAGTCCCATGACGGGACGGCCCGGATAACCGCCCTGCATGAAGATTTCCTGCCCCAATCCATCCTGCTGTCAGCATTTGAGCGGTCCCAAGGCGCTGATGGGTCACCGGTTCTCATGCCCGACATGCGGGCACTCGTTCATCTGGACCGATTGCTTCCACTCAGGGGATTCTTTCGTGATCTACGACCTCGAAACCACCGGCCTCTATCCGGATTCCGACGAATTCATCCAGATCGCGGCAGTCAGGTTGCGGGCCGGTTGCCTGTGCCCGGCGGAAAACTTCTTCAGCTTTGCCCGCCCACGCCAACGCATCTCGTCATTCATTACCAGCTATACGGGCATCAGCAACGACGATGTTAGGGATGCGCCGCGACCAGAAGAAGTCTTGTGCGGCTTCGCCCGTTGGGCTGGAGACTCCACCCTGATCGCGCACAACGGTTTGCGTTTCGATGGCAAATTTCTGGCAGCAACCTGCCGTCGGCACAGTTTGCCGACGCGAGAGGCGCAGTGCATCGACTCGATCCACATCTCTAAAATGCTCTTCGGTAACACCCGCGGCACCGGGCATTCCCTGGACCATGTGAAGTCACGCCTCGGCTTGCGCGACACGTCCCTGCGCCGCCACGATGCCCGGGGGGATGTGGATCTGCTAGGCCGCGCGGTTGAGGAAATGTCGCGTCGGCTGTGCCTTGATCCCTCATTCAATGGCGTGCCCCGACACGCCACCCTGCTGCCAAGGTGATAGAACGAAAGGATCCCTGCTCCTGCGGGAGTGGTAGAAAATACAAGAAGTGTTCCAAATTCCAGGTCTTTCTGCATGTAACCAAGCACGCCATGATCAAACCGCCGAACATCAAGGATGCGCCGTTTTCGGTGCTGATCGAGTCCTGCCCCGACCTTAAGGAATTGCGGCGAAAACATGCCGCCAGAACAGCACCGGAGCGCCGCCGGGCTGCGGACTTCACCTATTCCCAAGCGATCGCCTCGCGGTTGTTTAGCGGATTCGCTCCGGACGTGGGCGACGGGGACGGGATTTTTGGAACCATGGCTGCCCTGGCGATTGATGCCGATTTCGCGCCGGCCTTGCTCGCTGTAGGAAGCATCGAGCACCAACTCGGCCGACATGAGGAGGCTATGAAGCATTTCCTCCATCTAACTGAATTGACTCGCGAGACCGCGGACTTGGCCGAAATTATCGACAAAGCCGCACAGTTTCTAATAGATGCTGGTGACCTGGCGCAGGCGGAATGCCTGTTTGGTGCGGCGGTCGGGGCGTTTCCGGGTGTCGCTTTGTATTACAGCGGCCTTGGCTACTGTGCCGGCAAACAAGGGCGAAAAGCCGAGGCGCTTGCGCATGCCAAGAAAGCGCTAGAACTGGAGCCGGACAACGCCGTGCATCTGTGCGACCTTGGCTGGGCATTGATCGATGCAGGACGCCCACACGAAGCCGAGGCACCTCTGCGCATGGCCATCGCCCTGGCACCCGGGAAAACCATGGCCGAGGGAAACCTGGCGTATCTGGAAAGGCTGATCGTAAAACGGCTGGGCGACAGCCCTGAATTCCCAACAAGCTGAGCCCATGCATTGATCGAGCGGCTCTCACCGTCATGCTCTTGGCCGAGCCGTTGCGCAAACACCTGCGCACCTCCAACCTGATAGAACACAAGCGATTCCGGTGTCGCACAGATGAAGCTTGGATTCGGTCGAATGCCGTCCTCTCAGACCTCCTCTTCAAGAATCTGACCATGCTCCTTCAGCCATGTCTTGGCCCTTTCAGTGGATGGAGCCTTGGCTCGCACGATGTTCCAGAAGCGCGGGGTGTGGTTGGCCTCCATCAGGTGCGCCAGTTCGTGTACGATCACGTAATCGATCACGAACATCGGCGCCTTGATCAGTCGCCAGTTGAAATTCACGTTGTCCTTCACCGTGCAGGAGCCCCAGCGGTAGCGGTTGTCCACGATTTTAGCATCGCCGAAATTCACACCCAATTCGCTGGCGTGACGCCTCACGCGGGGCAGGATGGTTTCCGTAGCACGATTGATATACCACTCCTTCAAGACCTTCCGTCGCTTCGCCTGTTGTGCCACCGGAATCAGGAACCGGCGTGAGAACTCGACCCCACCACTCGTGGTCTCCGTGATCTCGATGCGGTATTCCCGGCCAAGATAGGGAACGGACTCGCCGTTGACTACCTCCTTGCCGGGTGCATGGGGGCGGTCCTGATATTTTTGAGAATGATGCACCTTTTCGAACAACCACTGCCGCTTGGAATCCACCACGCGGCGTATTGCCTCTTCCGGAGTGGCTTCCGGCGCATGAACGACAATCGTGCGGTCCCGCTCCACGGAGATCGAGAGTTTCTTGCGCTTGGGCGATCGCAAAATCCGGTAGTGCAGGTCCATCAGGCGGCGTAAAGAATGATGTCTTGATTGTTCTGGGCGATTTCCATCAAACGGCTGATGATGTGTTTGCGGTTCTTCACGAGTCCCGGAAGTTTCGCAAACTCCGGTTGGAGCAGGGTCTTTTGAAGGTCAGCGATCAGCTTGTTTCGCGCCGGGATGCTCTCCCAGAATCCGGTGAGTTTCAGCTCCCGCTCGATCTCGCCGTAGAGGTCCTGTGTCAATGCCACGAGATGGCTGATTCTCTCTTCCTCGTTCATCCCGTAGGGAGCAATGTCACGAGCCATCTTGGTTGGATTTCCATCGTTATCCAGGACCTCCGCAATCACGGGTGATTCCGCTGTCGCCGGCGCCTCGCCAAAAATCTCACGCCGCAACATCCGGAACAACGGCATCTGTTTCTTACGGTGCAAGCCGTAGGTCGGCTCCTTACCCGCATTCACAATGCGTTGGCGCAGCTTCTCCAACTCCTCGTAGATCTTTTTCCAGTTGTTGGCGAAGTCCTGGAAGATCTTCCTTAAGGCCTCGGCAAATGAAGCTTTAAGCTCTGGATCATCATTCGGGTCCACGTCGAGATGGTGCCGGACCGCGTGTTCGATTTCGGCTGCTTTGGTTTTTGTTCGATCATGCTTTTTGACATCCTTTTGGAAATCCTCATCGAGGATCGAGATCGGTTCCACCTTCACGTTGATGCCGCGCGACTCCAGAAAGGCATCGGTGATTTTGCGTAGCTTGGGCGGGATGCCTTTCATGCTCAGCCTCCCATCGCGGAAATGTTTTTCCGCCAGCACATTGATTTCCACCAGCGATTGGTATTCCCCCATGTAGTCCAGCGCCTCTTTGGCGGGAAAGACAAGGTTCAAGTTCTTGGTGAATTTCTTGAAGATTCCCATGAACTCGAAGCGCAGGTCCTCGTCATAGAACACGTCGAAGAACGCATCGTGATCGGTCAGGTCCGTGAGCTTGTGCTTTTTAAGCAACGAGATGATCGCGTCATGGCTGGCTTTCAGTTCCCGCAGTTCCTCCTCGGGGAAACTCAGCACATCCACCACTTCTTTCTGCTCGCGCTCGTCATAGTTATCGAGCGCTTTTTTCAAGTGTTGGCCGATTCCGACATAGTCCACGACAAAGCCCTTGTCCTTCGCCTCGCCACCGATCCGGTTCACCCGCGCAATGGCCTGGAGTAGACCGTGGGCGACGATGATCTTGTCCAGATACATGACCTGCTCCACGGGTGCGTCAAAGCCGGTCAGCAGCATGTTGTTCACGATCACAATGCCCACGTCGCCGCTCACTCCTTCGTCTTCTTTGTCAAATGGCAGCTTGAAGCTCTTGATCGTGGTCTCGTGCTTCGATCCGTTGGTGTAGGGCGTAAGATGCAACTCGTCGTTGTGATTGCCGGAAATCACCACGTCGCTCATGAGCTGTTTGAGGCTCGCAATATCCAACTTGAGCGGGTTTGCCTGTTCGAGCGCGGTGATGGCATTGGCGAGGGCGACATCGACATGTTTCTTGTAGCGCACGGCCGCCTCGCGGGATGTGGCCACGATCTGCGCCTTGTAACCGTTGGGGAATACATGGGTCAGGTAATGCGTCACCATGTCCTTGGCCTTGGCCTCAATCGTCGTCTCGGCTTCCAGATAGGCGGCCCGCGAGCCGTAGCCGAGAATCTCCATGCGCTTCTGGAGATTGTATTCGCTGAAAACATCCGCGAACCTCGCGTCCATCCCGGGCTTGTCCGGCACCTCGGCGTTGTGGGTGCGGCCTTCGTAAATAATTTCAAGCGTTACACCGTCGGCGATCGACTGACGCATTGTGTATTTGTCGATGTAGTCGCCGAAGACACGCTCCGTTTTGTCGATGGGAGTGCCGGTGTAACCAATGCGGGTGGCGAATGGGATACCCTTGTCCAGATTGGCCGCCAACCGCGAATACTGCGACCTATGCGCTTCGTCGGTCATCACCAGGATGTGCGGGCTGATGTTCAGCTCGGGAAATGTCTCCGACAGGTCCGTCTCGCGGAACTTGTGGATCATGGCCATCACCAAATCCGAGGCGTCGCTGACCAGCAATTCCTTGAGCCGCTTGATGCTGTCGGCGGGTTTGACGGTGAAGCCGATGCTCTGGCTGGTTTCCGCAAGCTGTTGTTCCAATTGTGTGCGGTCGGTGACAAAGACCACCTTCCACTTTGAGAGCGACGGGTGGCGATACATCTCCCGCACCATGAACATCATGGTCAACGACTTGCCGGACCCCTGGGTGTGCCAGATGATGCCGCTGCGTTCGCGCGGGTTCTTGCCTGCCAGCAGGCGCTTTACGGCCAACTTCACGGCGCGGAATTGCTGATAGCGCGCCACCACCTTGATCATCTCGCCCTTGCTGTTGGCGCTGAAGATGGTGAACGTGCGGATGAGATCCAACAGGTTGTCGCGGTCCAACATCCCGGCGACGAGACGCTGCTGGTCATTGGGGCTGCTGCTGCCGTGTTTCAGGTCATTGAGGGACCTCGGATAGGGATCCGCCCATCGGTAAAAGAGTTTTTCGGTGTGGGTCGTGATCGTGCCGAACTTCGCCTCCTGCCTGCACGTCGTGATCACGAACTGATTGTAGAAAAACAGCGGCGCACTGCCTTCGCCTTTGGCACCGCGCTGCTCGCTGTAGCGCAGCAGTTGATATATGGCTTCAGGAATGGGTTCCTTCACCTTGGGTGACTTGCACTCGATCACCACCACCGGCAAGCCATTGAGGAACAGCACGATGTCCGGGATGATGTGGTGCTCGGTTCCGAGAATGCGCACCTTGAACTGGCAAACGGCGACGAAGCGGTTGTTGTCCCGGTTCTTGAAATCAATGAACTTAACTGACGGACTTTTCTCACCCGTCTGGCGGTTCTCGCTGACACTGGTGTTTTCCAACAACTGGTTGAACACATGCCGGTTGTTTTGCAGCAGGTTGGTGCTGGGAAAGTTGGCCGTGAGTTGCTTCACCACCTCATCCACCTGATCGTCTTCCAGCCACGGGTTGATCACCCTCAATTGCTCCCGCAGCACCGACAGCATCACCACCTCGGTGAAATTGGTGCGGTGGCTGTCGCCGGGATGCTGCTTGGCGTCCAGGTCGAGAATCTCCCAGCCCAGGCCGGCGAGTTGATCGAGCAGCGGCTTCTCGACATGCTGCCGCTCGTCGAGGCGGATTTGCGCAGGAGTGTCCTTGGTGCTCATGAGGGTATGTCAGGGCTCGTTGATAGATTGTAAAAACCGCGCAACTCGTCGAACACTTCGGACAAAGTGATACGGGAAATACCCAGGGATTTCAGATCCGGCGGGTCTTGGGCGATGAGCGAAAAAGCAACGGTCAGATCTTGTTGCAGGCTGGCGGGCAACGTGATCTTGGCATCCCGGTCCAGCACGGTGAACAGCCGGAATATATCGTTCTTGTGCTTGCGGATGCTCTTGGAGTCCACCGCTTCCCCTGCTGCCTTTCGGTTGGATAGATCGACGTAGGCCCGCGCCTTCAGCGGAATAAGGCCGTCCGCCTTGACCAGGGATAGCCCGTCAATCGTGGTCCGCCCCGCCATCACAAAGTTGTAGTAGTCGTCATTCATCAGAATGGCGGAGAGACTGGATATTTCTTCGTCCACCGGGATGGGGGTGATGTAGGCATCCGCCTTGAGATCGAGGGCGTCCGGCACCCGGGCGAACAACTCAAGCATCTCCGGGAATCCTTCATTCTGGGGACCATGGAACCGGTAAAACAGCCGCTTGCCAGTGCTTTTCTGGCGGTTTTCATAGGCCCCCAACCGGATGAACTCCCAGAAAGCTTCCGCAAATTCCCGATCAAGGGATTCGACACAAAGCACCAAGTCCAAATCCTTGGTGGCCCTGAACTCGCCCCCCAGTTCCTCCATGCTGAGGCTGGAGGCGGTGCCACCGATCAGGACATAGCGGTCCGAGTAACCCGCAAAGTGCTCTTTGAAGCGGTCGAGTCCCTTTACCATGGCACACCTCCCAGCAAGTTATCGATGGAGATCTCCACGCGCTCGTCCTTGATGTCTGACAAACTCAGCGCCAGAGAAAGCCGGTCCACCAGCGGTTTCTCTGCCAGGAGGCGCGGGTCATAGTGCCAGATTTCGAATTCCGCATGAGCCATGTCCTTGGAGACGCTGGGGATGAGGTGTAGGCCTGGTTCTTTTTGGATTTTTTTCCATTCCTCGCTGGTGATGGCCCATATGGCGTGTGGCGGGACAGCAAGCATCGTCAGTTCCTCCAGCGCGGATTCCCCGGCTTTGAAATCACAGCCTAGAAACCATTCGTCCACGTAAATGCGCTTCTTCACCGGGGAACGCAAAACGGGGCGGACTTTTTCCCAAAGTTCACGACCGGTCACGAGGAAGTGGTGCTTGGCAAAGCGCCGCTCACCCTGGCACTCCACCAGCTCCAGCTGGCGCAGTTCGTCCAGTGCCCGGGTCATCGTCATTTTGGTGTAGCCGAATTGCTCGGCCAGCCCGGCCCCGGTGAACTCGGACTGCGGGTCCATCCGCCGAAGCAGGCATGCCAGCACCACGACTTGCCCGGCCGGTGAGATTTTGAAACTCGCCCTACGCGGTGTCCTGAACTGCTCGCGCAGGTCCAGTCCGAGGTCCGGCAGGTAGAGTTGCTGGCCCGGCGCGAGAAACGGGATTTTACTCTCAATCAGCCGCTTGCGCTCATAGGCACCGACCGTTTCGAGCACGAAGAGGCTGCGCAGTCCGGTTTTCTGGTGCAGCCAGTCCGAATGTTTCGCCATCGCCGCCGGAGTCGGGCCAGCATCGCGTGCCAGCAAGGCCAGGAATTCCTTGCCCGACAGCGCGCATTGGCCGATTTCGTAGGCTTCCGTGATATGGAGCGGTAGCCGGCGCAGGTCAGGAAATGGTGAAAACACGGCCTCAATTCCGAGAATTTCCCGGAGGTAGGAGGTGGCTTTGGCCTGTAAATTCGCGTTCATGACGGGAAAGTAACACGGAATCCGGCTAAGTAACAAGGACAGAGTTACTTGAAAGAATCAGGGTTACTATGAGGCATTTTATTCCGATTTTCAGACTGCCGCCCGCGGAATTGGCAAAGGCGGCCAACGTCCGCAAATTCGCATCCAGGCTCCAGCCCTCCTTGTATTCGATGCGCTCGCCTTCCACCTGCCGCTGGCGGAGGAGGTTTTCGAGGTTGATGGGGAGCTTGGTGGTCATGGATGTCAGTCCCAAAGGTATTTCTCATCCCACGTCTCGCCATGCTTTTTCAGCATGGTGCGGAGTTCGTCTTGAAACGTCATTTTGCGATGATGTTCGATCTGATGGTCGATGTAAGCGCTAACAACATCCAGATTGGAAACGCTGACGGAAAAGCAGCCGTAGCCACTTTGCCAGGAGAACTCCGACAATGGCGCGGCGGGTCCGCCAGGCGGTGGCGCGGGTTGTTCTTTTACCCAGAGATTGGAAGCGCGTTTCATCTCCTTAATCCAATCTGCCTGAGTGATGGTGCGCCCGAGTCGCGCGAGAATGTGAACATGATCCTCCACACCGCCGATGCGCAGCGGGGCACATTCCAGTTTCTTGGAAATGCCGCCCATGTAGGCATGCAGCGAGGTGCGCAAATCGAGATCGCGCAAAAACGGGCGGCGTTCCTTGGTTGAGAAAACGGCATGCAAATAAACGGCTGAGAGGGATTGTGGCATCGTGTTAGTTTTTTAATGGCGAACCGACCATGAATCCAATAGCCCAACGGGCTTACGTCCTCCAGCCCAGGGTTGGCCGAATGCAATGAGGCCTACCCTGGGATTGGGGGGTGCCGACGTATCGAACCGCAACGCGGTTCCGTCCGGTGGGGTGGATCGGGCGACGTTCGGGACGCAACTCCGTTGGGGTTGGGATGCGTGGCGGGACGGTGCCCCAGGGTAGCGCGTGCCGCGCAACCCTGGGCTGAAGGGCGGAACGCCGTTGGCGTTGAAGAGATGCAAATCTAACGCGCCATGATTCATATCCCACCGGGATATCGCCCTCCAGCCCAGGGTTGGCCGAATGCAATGAGGCCTACCCTGGGGGGCGTGGCGGGAAAAATCGAACCGCAATGCGGTTCCGTCCGGTGGGGTGGATCGGGCAACATTCGGGGCGCAACCGCGTTGCGGTTGGGTGGTTTGGTGGGACCCTGCCCCAGGGTAGCGCGTGCCGCGCAACCCCGGGCTCAAGGATGGAACGCCGTTGGCGTTCATGCGGGCACCTCCGTATTGTCGAGCAAGTCCGTGACTCGCTTCCGACCGGTCAGCAAATCTTGCATCATGGCGGTCTTGAGGGCTCGGAGTTTTGGCAACGAGTGTCGGGTGCTGCTCAATGTTGCGTTCATTTTTGCTACTTCCGAGGCGATGGCGTCCATTTCCGTCTGTTCTCTTGGAACCGGGACCGATGGTGTCAGAATTTCCGACTTCGAAAGATGCGGTATGTCCATGCCCTTCTGCTGGATAAGAAGCTCCCGTTGATATGCGGGAGATTGGATCAACAGTTGCATGAATTTTTTCGGAACCGTCATCGGCACAAATCGCCCTACTCGCTGAACCAAAAGACAAGGGACGTCATCATCAGTGAGTAGAGTCACCTTAAAGCCCTGTTTTGTAAATGTTCGGTCCATTCCTATAATCATGTCGCCTGGCGCTAGCGCATAATCCTTGTGTGATTCGGACGCCTCATGCGACAAGCATCGAGTATCCTTCCAATCTGCCTTGCCAGTTCCTACATTTTCACCGCGCAGTAGTTTGACACCTTCCTCGACAAACCAAGAACTTTTGAACGCATAGCCAACCTGAAGATCGACGACGGATGAAAGTGGTTTCACCTCCCACTCCACCGGGATCCTGCCCAGCGGGGAGTCCTTGAATTCGTGGGTTTCTTCGGAGCGGAGGTTGCCGTGTGGGTCGATGCCGCGGGTGAGGAGGTCCTGCATCAGGCCGGTCTTGAGGTGCTGCTGCTTGTCGATCAGGGTCTCTGTCTGTTCAATCGCCCGGTCCACCGTCGAGAGAATCTCGGCGATTTTGGTTTGTTCGGGTTTGGAGGGCGATTCGATTTCAAAGCTCAACAATTGTTCAATGCTTATACCCTTTACCGTTGACCCAATAGAAAGATTTTCAATTCGATGCCGAATCGCGTCCAGGGCCCATACCACATAGTCTGTGTCAAACTCCTCACGAATATAGAGCGCCCGTAAATCCTGATTGATCGCAACCGGAACATTTGCTCGCGCAATCCGACCCACAGCCATGCGGGTACAAATGATGGGGGTCCCAGAAGGAATGAGATGCGAGGCACTTCGTTTGAGGCCTTTTTCGCTGATCTGTTCTTTGGTTTTTGTCAGGCGATAAATTCCATCTTTGAAATCCTTGACCGACGCCCACGGTATGCCGCCATTCCAAAGATCTGGATTATCCCTCTCGGGAGTTCCACCACCCGTCGTTTTGAGAACGACGCTGGATAAAGGCACCCTGATAACCGCACTCATCTCAAACACTCCAATCCGGTTAGAATTCCATAGAGCGTGTGTGTGGTTAGGTTGCGTTCGGTTATCACCGATGCAGCCATCATATATTGCCGTGAATTTGCAGAACGCCAATGGCGTTCTGCCCTCCAGCCCAGGGTTGGCCGAATGCAATGAGGCCTACCCTGGGGGGCGTGGCGGGAAAATGCGAACCGCAATGCGGTTCCGCCCGTGGGGACGGATCGCATATCGTTAGGGGCGCAACCCCGGTGGGGTTGGATGGCGTTGGGGGACGTTCTCCCAGGGTAGCGCGTGCCGCGCAACCCTGGGCTGGAGGGCACAACGCCGTTGGCGTTGAAGAGATGCAAATCTAACGCGTCATCATTCATATCCCAACGGGATATTGCCCTCCAGCCCAGGGTTGGCCGAATGGAATGAGGCCTACCCTGGGGGCCTGACGACCGCAACCCTGGGCTGGAGGACGGAACGCCGTTGGCGTTGAAAGGATGCGCATTCAACCCGGCCTGACTTTTAATTGTGGCGAATCCGCCATAATTAAAATCAGGGTTGTGCACGGATTCCCAAATGCCAAGAAACTCCGCGGTGTTCTTGATGGAGTGATCAGATTTCACCGGTCACCTCCTTGCGTTTTTGGTCGAGGAATTGTTGGAGAGTGTCCTTGCTCGGGAGTTCCAACTGGTATTTGGAGACGAAGAGGCGCTGGTTCATGGCGGAGAGCGCGTATTCGACGAGGGCGTGGTCCTTGCCGGTGCAGAGCAGGAGGCCGACGGGCGGGTTGTCGCCCTCGCGCATCATGTTCTTCTTAAACCAGGCGACGTAGGTGTTGAGCTGGCCGATGTGTTCGTGGCGGAATTCATCCACTTTAAGCTCGACGAGGACATGGCAGCGAAGGATGCGGTGATAGAAGACAAGGTCCACGAAGCCGCGGGTGTCGCCGATGACGATGCATTTCTGGCGGGCTTCGAGGCAGAAGCCGTGGCCGAGTTCGAGCAGGAAGTCCTGGAGGTTTTCTAGCAGGGCTTGTTCGAGATCGGACTCCGCCACGGCCTCGCGTGGTTTCAGGCCGAGGAACTCGAAGATGTAGGGATCGCGGATGCTCAACCTCGGCTCGGCGTGTTCCACCCCTTGGTTTGCCATCGCGGAGAGCTTGTCCTTGTCCAGCGACAGGCCTGAGCGCTCGAAGTAGAGCGAGGCGATCTGGCGCTTGAGCGCGCGGACCGACCAGTTGCCGCGGATGCATTCGATTTCGTAGAAAGCACGCTTGAGCGGGTCGTCGAGGGCGAGGAGTTGTTCGAAGTGGGTGTAGGAGAGGCAGGAGATGAGCTTTTCGCCAGGCAATTCGAATTGTGCGGTCACTGTCCGCACTATTGGATTCGCAGCGGAGGCATCACTTGATTTTCCGGCCGCCACGTTGGGAGATTCGGCGGCTTCCCACGAGGCGGGAAGCAGTTGCACGAATGGTGCGGGCAGTGAACGCACAATCTGAGGGTATGCTCGATAGAAGGCCAAATACTGGTAGAGTTGGCGCCGGCCGGCGTTGCTCACGTTCAAATCCCGCAAGCGGTTGGAGAGCACCGCAAAAAGGCGGTCGCCATAGTCGGCCCTGTCAGCTCCATGCAGTTCGTATTCCGCAATGTAGGCTCCAATGACCCAATTGCGCAGCGTGAGGCTGGTGTTTACCGCACGCTTTGCGATTGCCGCGCTATGGTCGTGGACCCGGCGGATGGCCTCGACCAGGGCGGCGAAGTCCAGCGAGGCGGCGGGCGTTCTTGGTATGGCGGGTTTACGCGGCATGGGAAAATCCTTTCATTTCAAATACCCCAATCCGGTGAGGAACCCATCGAGCACCTGGAGGGTTGCTGTGCGTTCGGTTTCCAGAGCGCGGCTGGAGACGGCGTATTTGTCCCAGAGGTTTTCGAGCAACTGGATCAATTGGCGTTTGGCGGCATTGAGGTAGCGGTTGAGTTCGTGGCTGGCGAGGTCGTGGAGTTTGGTTAGGATGAGGGTTTTGGCTTCCTCGTCCGTGAGTTTGCCACCGGTTTGGGCGAACAGGTGATCTGTTTTTGTTAGGCGGGCGGTGAGGGCGGCGTGGTCCTTTTGCAGGGCGGCGAGGTGTTTTTTGGCGGACTTTGGCAGATTTTGTGCCGCCCCTTCAGGGCTCGATGCGATTGATTCGTTAGACCCAGGGCGTTGCCCTGGGCTATCGTATTTCAGGCCGTTGGCCTGGAAGATGTCGGAGCCGGCGATTTCGGCGATGCGGGCGTTGACCTGCTGGAGAAGCTGCTGGTTTTCGGCCTTGAAGTCGGCGTCACCGAGGCGCTTGAGTTGGAGCTTGAGTTGGAGTTCATCGCTGAGAGTCTTCAACTCGGCCTTGCTCTCTTTGATGCGTTTTTCCAGATAGGTGATGGTCTTCTCTTGAGCGATCAGGGCTTTGAGTTCCTTCTTGGCGGACGCGGCACTGTTGTCCTTGAGATCGTCGATGAGTTCCTTGAGGGCGGCCTTGATGATGGTGGCGGTGATGGATTCGTCTTCCTCCGGTTCGTAGGCGGCGAGTTCCTGCCCGGCTTCCACGGCTTCGGCGAGTTCGCTCTGGGCCTCGCTGATGGAGGCTTCCAGCGCCTCGATGGCATCGGCCTCCGCCTGGAAGAACGCGGCTATCAGATAGTTATCCGGGATGAGCGTGTGATGCCAACCGGTGGAGATGATGGTTTTCAGGTCATAGCGGATCTGTTGCCACCAGTTTACGAACACGCCGGCACTCTGGAACTCGTCTAACACGCCGAGCGGGATGAATCGCGTCTTGAGGGTGGTGAGCAATTCCTGCCGGACTTCCGGCATTTTCCGGCCCTCACGGAGTTGTGAGAAATCGTGGCGTGCAATCTCCCACCACGCTTGCAGGGCGTCGCGGTGGCGGGTGAGGGTGCGTTGGACGGAGGTTTCGGCCTCGATCAGCGGCTTGATGGCCGACTTGCGGTCGATGGCATCGACAAAGGCCAGATACCCCGCCCGCTCCGATCGGAACAGGGTGGCGATGTCCAAGCCGAATCTGCCACTGATCACCGATAACTGATCACTGATCACTTCCCTTTCCGGCACGCCGCCGATGAGGTGGGCCTGCACGTCCTCGGGCTCCGGGTCGGGCGTGTTGTCCACGTAGCGGCGGATGTTCAGGTTGAAGTCGTGTTTTTCCACGATCTCCTTTTTGGTCACGAGGCGGCTGTATTTCGGCAGCTCGCGCTTGTGGGTGAAGACGAAGTCGATTTTCTCGATGTCCTCGGGGCGGAGTTTGTTCTGGTTCTTGCCCTCGGCGAATTCGCGGTCGGCATTGATGAAGAGAACATGGTCGCGCAAGGCGTCCGGTTTGTTCTTGTTGAGGACGATGACGCAGGCGGGAATGCCGGTGCCGTAGAATAGGCCGGGCGGCAGGCTGATGATGGCCTCGATCACGTCGTCATTGATGAACAACTCGCGGATGAGCTTTTCCTTGCCGCCACGGAACAACACGCCGTGTGGCATGATCGTGGCGGCCAGGCCATCGGCTTTCAGGCTGGCCAGCATGTGCTGGACGAACATGAGGTCGGCCTTTTTCCCGGTCTCCGGGCACCACTCACGGAAGCGGGAGGGAAACTTGAGGGTGGCGCGGCTGTAGTTCTGGGAGAACGGCGGATTGGCCAGCAGGCGGTCGAACTTGCGCGGGGCGCCGTTGTCCAAAATCAGCGGATCCTCCAGCGTGTCGCCATTCTCGATGGTGAAGCGCGTGATGTTGTGGAGAATCATGTTCATCACGCAGATCGACCAGACGGTGCCGTTGGAGTCCTGGCCGAAGAGCGCGAGGTCGTTCGGATTCTGGCCCTGCTCCTCGACGTATTGGTGGCTCTGGATGAGGAACCCGCCGGAACCCATGGTGGGATCGTCCACCTCGTGGCCGGCCTGCGGTTTGACGATCTGGACTAACAAGCGGACCACCTCGCCGGGGGTGTAGAATTCGCCGCCCTTCTTGCCCGCGCTGTCGGCGAAGAACTTGATCAGGTATTCGTATGCCGCGCCGAGCAGATCAGGGAACTCGAAGTTGTCATTCACCAGCACGAAGCCGGGCTGATTGAAGTGGTCCAGCAGGTCCTTCCATTTTTCATTAGGGATCTTGGTCTTCCCTTTGACCGCGTTGAAGTCGATGTTGTTTTTCAGCACTCCGGCCAGCGCGTCGTTTTCATCCTCCACGGCGGCGATGGCCTTGTTGAGCATGCTGCCGATGTCGTGCTTGAGGTCCTTGAGGGCCGGGACCTGCTCGCCATTCTCATCCGTCCACGATTCATGCCAGCGGGCGCGGACCGGGACAAAGAATGTTTCGCCATAGGTGGCCTTGTCTTCGAGGAGTTCGGCCAGCAGTTCGGGGCTCAGGTGAGCGAAGTCTTTTTTGATGGCAGTCCGTTTCAGCTCGAACTCGTCGGACAGGCGCTTCAGGAAGAGCATTCCGAAGATGAATTCCTTGAACTCCGAAGCATCCATCTTACCGCGCAGGATGTCGGCGGACTTGAAGAGGAAGGATTCGAGCTGGGAAAGGGTGATTTTTTCGCGGGTCATGAGAATTGGAAAGTCGCAGGGGATAGGCACGCAACCTGTTATCCTGTCGCGTGGCAATTAGATAGACGGCGTCTGGTTTTGGCAATCACAGACAACCGATCACCAAGCGGGCAGGAAGGCTGGGCACCGTCGGAGGTCGCCAGTGGCGTTCCGCGCCTATGACCCGTGCTTCGGCTGCGCCGCCCACGCCAACGGCCCGCTGCCACTCCTGATCAACATTTACGGACCCGACCGCAGCCTCGTTAGACAATTGTCACAATCCTGACTCAACAGATGCGCGGCATCTGCTCGCCCGCCGGTGAATCAAGGGCACGCAATACGCCAAGGGTGGTTTCCAATTCCACCGAGCCCGGGGTTTCCGCAGAGATCACTGTGCCGATGCACACCGCCGCTGCCGCGGCCGGATCGGCCCGCAGCAGTGTGAGGGCCAGCTCGGCCTGCTCCGCCGGGACAAAGGCGATGAAACGCCCCTCACACGCCAATTGCATCGGATCCAACCCTAACAACTCGCAGGCCGCCGCCACTCCCGGCGACACCGGAATCGCCGCCTCGCGAACCCGCAGGCGCACCCCGCCGTCCCGCGCGATTTCCGTTAGGGCGGCGGTCAGGCCGCCGCGGGTGCAGTCGCGCAGGCAATGGACCGTCACTCCGGCCTCTAACAGTGCGAGCACCGGAAGGTGGAGCGCCTGGCAGTCGCTCAGCGGTGCCGGATCAAACTCCAGGCCCTCACGCACGGACAGCACCGCCGCCCCGTGTCGGCCGAGGTCGCCGCTGAGCAGGATCACGTCGCCCGGCTTGACCTCCTGTGGTCGCACCGGGCTGGGTGCCCGCACCAACCCGACGCCTGCGGTGACCACGTAGAGTCCATCGGCTTTGCCACGCTCGACCACTTTGGTATCGCCGGTGACGATACTCACCCCGGCCTCATCCGCCGCCGCACGCATGTCGGCGAGCACCCGCCGCAGGGTTTCCAACTGGAGGCCCTCTTCGAGCACAAAGGCCGTGGACAGCCAGCGCGGTTGTGCGCCGCACATGGCCAGATCGTTGACCGTGCCACACACCGCCAGATGACCGATGCTGCCACCGGGGAAAAACAACGGACTCACCACATGCGCGTCGGTGGAAAACGCCACCCGCGCCCCGGCAGGGTCAAGCACCGCTCCGTCATGGCGTTCATGTTTGGCCGGATCGCCCAAAGCGGGGAGGAAAACCTTTTCCAGAAGTTCCCATGCCAGTCTGCCGCCACCGCCATGCGCCAGTGTTACGCATTCGTCGGCGGCGTAGGGGAGCGGGCATTGCATGGACATGCAACAGTCATGCACCGCGCCCGCACTTGCGTCAACATAAGGCTTCCCTGCCTGCCGTCACGCCACGCGGAATGATGCGGCGGCGGCCGGCGTCAACTCGACACAGCGCCACGGCAGGCCGTGGGCGTTGAGGTCGGCCATGAAAGCATCGGGGTCGTGCTGTTCCATGTTCCAGACGCCGGGTGCATTCCATTTTCCCGCGAGCATCTGCTTGGCACCGATCATCGCCGGTACGCCGGTGGTGTAGGAAATCGCCTGCGATCCGACTTCCGCGTAACAGGCTGCGTGGTCGCATATGTTGAAAATAAAGATCGCCTTGAAATGCCCGTCCTTGAGGCCGGTGATGATGTTGCCGATGCAGGTGCGGCCGGTGGTGGATTTGCCGAGATCCCCGGGATCGGGCAGGAGCGCCTTGAGAAATTGCAAGGGGACGATTTCCACTCCCTTGAAAAGAACCGGATCGATCCGGGTCATGCCGACGTTGCCTAACACTTCAAGGTGTTTCAGGTAGGCGGGCGAAAACGACATCCAGAACTGGGCGCGACGGAGTGTCGGGATGTGTTTGACCAGGGATTCGAGTTCCTCGTGATACATCCGATAGATTTCATAGGTGCCCACACCCTCCGGGCAGGTGAATGGCTGGTGCAGCGACATCGGCGGCGTGCTGACAAAGCGGCCGTTTTCGTAGTGGCGACATTCGGCGGTGACTTCGCGAATGTTGATTTCCGGGTTGAAATTCGTCGCAAAGGCCAGGCCGTGGTTGCCGCCATTGACGTCGATGATATCGAGGGTGTGGAGTTCATCGAAATGGTGCTTGAGCGCCCACGCGGTGAACACGTTGGTCACGCCGGGGTCGAAACCCGAACCTAACAACGCGCACAGCCCGGCTTGCCCGAAACGCTCCTGATAGGCCCATTGCCAGGAATACTCGTATTTCGCGACGTCCTGCGGTTCGTAATTCGCCGTGTCCAGATAGTGGCAACCTGCTGCCAGACAAGCCTCCATGATCTGCAGGTCCTGATAGGGAAGCGCCACGTTGAGCAACAATCGCGCACCGCTTTGGCGGATGAGCGCGGCGGTTTGCGCCGGGTCATCGGCGTCCACTTGGGCGGTGGCGATGCTGCGTCCTGTCCGTTGTCGCACGGCGGCGGCGATGGCCTCGCACTTCGCGAGGGTTCGCGAGGCCAGGGTGATTTTCCCGAAAACTTCCGGGACCATGGCACACTTGTGGGCGACCACATTACCGACTCCGCCTGCTCCGATGATAAGCACTGAGTTCACAGGCATCCCGTAGGAAATTCTTTTGTTTTGATTGGCTGGCAGGTCGATCCCACTCAGGATCGGCCCGGATGAAAAGAAAACAACCAGCCAGGAGCGACACCATAGTAATGGGCCGGATTTACAAGCAAATTCAAGAGCTTTGTCGGGTTTTGGGTGGCACGAGGGAAATCAGGTGAAACTATTGGTTCTTCGTCATCATTTCAACCGTCTCGGGTTTTAGCAACCGGGTTCCGCAGAGTTTCCCTTTGTTGAGCATCATTTGGCAGAACCTCATGTAGCAACCCAAAGATTTGCAACCTTTCAGGGCGTGTTCGATCACCCGCCTTTCGCAAAAAACGCCTTGTCAAATGTCTGCACATGGTGGATACGTCCCTGTGCAAGGCAACTGATCGGAGTATGACCCCGACCCAAATCCACAGGCCACCATGAAACCCTCGGGAAAATACCAGGTGCCAAGCACGGCATTCAGGTTTGCCGTGCGGCGTCTCCGTGGACGAGAGGCGCGGGTTTCGTGGTTGTTGGACCGTTCCGTCCGCGTTCGCGGCGGCTTTGCGCTGGTCATTACCATCATGCTCATGGTGCTGATCGCCGTACTCGCCGTGGCGATGTTGAGTTTGTCGGTGATTTCCCTGCGGACCTCCGGCCAAGCCCAAGCCCTGTCGGTGGCGCAAAACAACGCCCGCCTCGGCTTGATGCTCGCCATCGGTGATTTGCAATCTTCGCTCGGCCCCGACAAAGCCATCTCCGCCAAAGCCAGCGTGGTGCATGACACGCCCGGCCAGCCACACATGCTCGGTGCCTGGCAGGGTTATGGATGGAAAGCCCCCGATGGTGCGCCACCCGTTTCCACCACCAAGCAAACGAAGTTTCTCCGGTGGCTGACATCCTCCCGTGACCTCCAGGCTCGCGAGCAACTGGCATATGCGGCCTCGGACATCGGCAGTGATACCGTCTTTCTGGTCAACAGCAAGCACACCGGCGTGTTGCCCGACATCAATCCGGAAATCAAGGCGCAGCGGGTGCCGCTGGCCGTGGGATCGATGAAAGGCGGACTGGCCTACGCCGTGGCCGATGAGTCGATGAAAGCCCCGGTGTCCATGGAGGACAGCAAGTCGCTCGATCTAACAGGCAACTATGCCGAGCGCGTGGCCGCCCCGGCGGCCTGTCCCAAGGTGCTGCATAAAAGCCTGGCCTTGAAAACCCCCGCACGGGTGATCACCCTGGGCACCGCCGAGATTGATTTGGAGGCGGAGAAAAAAGAAGTCCGCGCGCGCTATCAGGATCTCACTACTGGTTCCTACGGATTGCTGACCGACCCTGTCAACGGTGGCTTGAAAACCGACCTGACCCCGTTGATGGAGCTCGGCACTGCGGTGAAATCCGCGGATGTGTGGGTTTCGGAGGGCCCTTATTTCACCACCAACGATGGCGCGCCTTCCTGGGATTTTCTGCGCAGCTATCACCAGCTCTACCGGCGGGTCACCTCCGTAGGCACTCCGACCATCCTGCTCGCATCCAACACCGCAGAGCTCCAACCGATCACCGGCAGCGTGGGCCAAATCATCAAGCCCACCACGGCGTCCGTCTTGCCGGTGATCGCCAAGCTGCAAATCCTGTTTTCGATGGTGTCGCATTACCATCACATTGGCGACCGGGTGAATTATCATGACTCGCAGGCCGTCCCGGTGGGCAACACCAACCATGCCGTACCCCATCTCGTCTATGAGGCCTTCGTCACCCTGTATAATCCTTATGACGTGCAAATCGAATTGCCTTCCCTACGAGTCCGCATCTCCGACCCGCCGGTAGGCTTCCAGTTCATGAAGCACGACCTCCAGGCAGCAAGGGATTCATGGTATCGTCAGGAATACGCCAGTGGCGAGTTTCAGGGACTGGCCCGCCAACATATCCAAACCGAACATAACCCCGACGCCCGCAAGTACTTCACCCTGCACTTGAAAGGCAAAACCACCGGCGGAACTCCCGGCGGCAACATCAAACTCCTGCCCGGTGAAGTGAAGGTCTTCTCCCCGTACGTCGAAAACAACTGGACCTGGGGGGTGGAAACGGCTGGCGGCTATAATCCCAGGGTGTTTTTCGACTGGAATGCCAACACAAGCCTCGGCAATTGGGACAAACGATCTGACAATCAGTTTGGCGTGGATGCCATTTCAGGCCTTGATTTCCGTGCCGGTCTGCAAACCGACCACATGAGTTATGGCGGCGGGCGTGATTCCAGCAGCCGCTACGATTTTGAAAACGCCACCGGCTGGGGTTGGGGGTTTCTTTCGATGCGCCTGACCGATGACGTGACCGTGAAGTGCAAAGCACAGCGCTGCGTTACCGATGTGAGCCTGCCCGACTTCCGCGTGGACCTGCTCGCCGGGGTCAATACCGATGTGGCCAGCGATCTGCTCCGCACCTATGAATTCAAATTCAAGGACGTCGCGGTCGAACTGGGCTCCACTTCAGTTATTACCCGCCGGTATAAGAACAAGGATATTCTCCAGACTCCCGATGACCCCAGTCCGGGTGGCAAGAGCCCCTTTGCCATTCTCACCATGTCCGCCAAAACCACGCGGGACAAACGGGACGACAGCAAATCCTGGCTGCACAACAACTTCAACATCGAGGGCGCCCGGCAGGATACCACCAAAATCGGCAACGCGGCCCAGAGTTATGATGTGCGTCTGGAGGAAGTCCAAAGCTACAACACCTACCCGGGCGTGGAATTCGACCCCGCTACCGGCCGCGGCTTCTTCGGCGCGAAAGCCACCTCGGCCGATGGCGTGTCCGTGGTGCCCATGTACCGGGTGCCCTTGCAACCCGCCGCATCACTCGGTGCCTGGATCGCCGGAAACCTCATCACCACCTCCCAATTCCCGCGCGTGAATTACCCGCTGGGCAATTCCCACGCCCACCCGATGGTGCCATCTAACGGATTTTCCGCGCCCTCGCCGATGGCCGCCGGCCAGAAGGTTCTGGATCACAGTTATCTGATGAATGCCGCGCTGTGGGACCGGTTTTTCTTCTCAGCCGCCGCCGACAACAACAGCACGATTTTCAGCACCAAACGCTCGCGGTCACAGGTGTTGACGGACTTTTTCACACTCGACAAACCGCTGCTCAACAACCGCCTCACGCCGGTTAGAACGGCGGAATCCGCCACCCAGCTTGCCACCAAGGTGAACGGCTTGCCCCCCCAGGAGCAGGCCCAGCAGTTCGCACGTTATGCGATGATCAAGAACCCGTTCAATGTGAACTCGGACTCCGTCAGCGCATGGCGTGCCATCCTTGCGTCCCTGCGCGATCACAGCGTCAAAGGCTGGAACAACAGCACCTTCACCAATGCGGATAAAACCGCCTTCACCCGCCACGGAACTCCGGTCGTCGGCTCGTCGGACGATGCCAACCCGAACAATACCGTCAACGCGCTCGGCCAAATCCGTTGGGCGGGCTACCGCTCGCTCACCGATGCGCAGATCGAATCACTCGCCAACAAGATCGTCGCGGAAATCCGCCTCAATGCCAAAACCGACAAGGCACCCAGCCTGTCACTGGGCGAGTTCATCAACCGCCGCCTCGGCGCGGCCAGCGAGGTGCACGCCCTCAAGGGCATCCTGCAGACCGCCATCGATCAATCCGGAGTCAACACCGCCAACCACGCCAAAGACTCGCAAATCAACGCCGTGCCCGCCGCCATCCGCACCACCGGAGTGCCCAATACCGATGCCTTGCTCGGCAACACCGCGGATGGCGCACCGTCGATCCTGACCCAGGGCGACCTGCTCACCGGCCTTGCGCCGATCATCACGGTGCGCGGTGATACCTTTACCATCCGCTCCTACGGTGAGTCCCGTACCCCCGATGGCAAGTCGGTCATGGCCCGCGTCTGGTGCGAAGCCACCGTGCAGCGCCTGGTCGATTATGTGGATTCCACCAACGTCCCGCAGGACCGGGACCTCAGCGGCGTGACCAACGACAAAAGCGGAGTGAAAGACCTGAGCCCGACTAACAAAAAATTCGGTCGTCGTTTCATCATCACCTCATTCCGCTGGTTGTCCCCCACCGAGGTTTGACCTATCAGGGATTTCACCTTACGATCACCAGCAATCATGCGTCCCATCCTTTGGCTGCTTCTAACATCCGTAGTGGCGTGCGCCCAGCAAGCCAAACCGGCGACCCGTGAAGTGACCTTGCGCTTGTTGGCGTTTTACTCCGAGGGTGCCAATCCGGAACTCCACGCCCACGATGCCAAAAACCAGGATCAACAACCGGGTGCCAAAACCCCGTTGAAAAACTACCTCAACCACGAGACCTCGCAGCTTCGCCTGTTGGGCAATGAGGTCATTTTCACGACCGGCCCGCAGGCACCCGCCAAGTTAGAGGAACAAGCCGGACGCGTCACCCTGCCGGAAAAAGGCCATCTGTTCTTGTTGTTGTTTTTTCCCGCCGAAAAACCCGGCACCTATCACATCATGGCCCTCGATGACAGCACCCAGGCATTCCCGCTCGGCTCGTTCCGCGTCTTCAACCTCAGCCGCAACAACATCCGCCTGACACTGGAAAATACCGATTACAATTTCAAACCCTCGCAGGTGATGATCATCGACAAGCCCCCGGTGCGGGCTAACAATCACAGCGGCATGAATGCCCATGCCTTCATCAATGAAAAATGGCAGCGCATCTGCTCCGGCCTGTGGCCCCACCCCGGACAAAAACGCGACCTCGAAATCTTCTTCGAAAACCCGCAGAGCCAACAAATCGAACTCCGCGGCTTCCGCGACATCTCGCCGCCCGTCCCCAATGCCAAAAAAGCGGCTCCATAGGGAGAGCTACAATCCGGCTTGATTGCTTAGGATTTCCTAATTAATCTGCGGGCTCGGATCTGGGTGATGGCAAAGCGACGCGGCAAGACATCGGCAAGGCGGACGTTGGACAACCAACGGCGGCCGCGGCTATCATTCATGGAGATGCTTGGTTTCGTCAACCGGCGGGCACATGAACAGGCAAACCGCCGGACTGACAGGCGGGATCAGAAGTCGATGCCAGCGGTAATCGCGGCAACGGATGCGGGCGAAGACAGCGGCGGGGTGGAGTGGACGCGGCGCCTGATCCGTTGGTTGACGGCTTTGGTGTTGTTGCCGCTGTGCTGGGTGACGACGTGGACTTTCCTCTCGCGGTTTTCACTGGCCACCGAACAGGGGTTCTGGCAAACCGCCAAGTTCTGGTATTTCGCAACCGGCGTACTGGTCATGGCCGGCTGGTTCTGGTCGGGCCTGTTGCAGCCGTTTTTCCTCTATCTCTATGTGTTGGGCCACGAGTTGACCCACGCGGTGTTCGTGGTGTTTTTCCGTGGCAAGGTGACGGATTTCCACGTCAGCACCGAAGGCGGATATATCATGACGAACAAGACCAACCTGGTCATCGCCCTGTCTCCGTATTTCGTGCCGATCTGGGCGGTGATCGGCGCGGTTTTGTATGCGGCGCTGCGGTTTTGCGTGGTGCTCACGCCCGCCTGGGATCTGGCGTTTTACGCGGTGATGGGCGTGACCTGGACTTTTCACATGGTGTGGACCGTGTGGATGCTGCCGCGCGACCAACCGGATCTCAAGGAACAAGGGACCTTTCTCTCACTGGTCGTGATCTATCAGGCTAATCTGTTGGTGCTGGTGGCGTTGTTGTGTCTGGCGGAGAAAGCGCCGCTGGAAAGCGCGCGGGAGTTCGCGCGGGAATGGCTGCGGCATGCCATGACTTGGGGCGACGTGCTCTGGCGCACGGCGTGGCAGGCAATCTCGGAACTGCGCACCACCGGGAAGTTCTGATGCCGGGTTGGCGTGTTATTTGATGGTTTCCAGCCCGGAATTCAGGTTTGCTTCCGACATGATTGATCTGGATGCCAACGCAACAACGCCACTGCTGCCCGATGTGCTGGATGCAATGCTGCCATGGTTGCGCGAGGGATATGCAAACCCCTCGGGTACCTATGCGGCGGCCAAACTCGCCCGACAAGCAATCGAGCAGGCCCGCGCCCGGATGGCCGCGTGGATCGGCGCGGAACCGGACGAAATCGTCTTTACCGGCGGCGGCACCGAAAGCGTGAACACCGCGCTGCACTCGCTCGACGCACTGACCGGGCCGGGGACCGCCGTGGTCTCGGCCATCGAGCACAGCGCCGTGCTGCGATGCGTGGAAAACCTGACTCGTGAGACCCGCTTGGTGCCTGTCGATGCCGGTGGCCGGCTCGACCTAACAGCCTTTGCCAGTGCGTTGGACGGCGCGGCGTTGGTATCTATCATGGCGGCAAACAATGAAACGGGAGTGATCCAACCGCTGCGCGAAGCGGTGGAGTTGGCACGCGGACGCGGCTTGCCGGTCCACTCGGATGCCATTCAGGTCGCAGGCAAAATCCCCCTCGCGGTGAAGGACCTCGGGGTGGATCTGCTTTCTCTATCAGCCCACAAATTCCACGGTCCCAAGGGCGTCGGCTTGCTTTACGTGCGGCGCGGCCTGCGCTTCGAACCATGGTTGCGCGGCGGCGGACAGGAGGCAGGACGGCGTGCCGGTACCGAAAACACCGCCGGCATCGTGGGCATGGCGGCGGCGGCGGCGGCGGTGCAGCGGCATCTGGCGGCAGCGGCGGAGCATCCGTTGGTTTTGCCGCGCGATGCTTTCGAGGCCAAGGTTCTAGCGGAAATCCACGGGGTTACCGTGAACGGTGATCGGCAGCACCGCTTGCCCAATACCAGCCACCTGTCCTTCGATTCCTGCGACGCCGCAGGTCTCCTGATACTGTTAGACGAGGCGGGGGTGGCATGCTCCAGCGGCTCCGCCTGCCTCACGGGTCAAACCCGACCGTCCCACGTCCAGCTGGCCATGGGCATTCCGGAAACACGGGCGAGAACCAGCCTGCGCATCAGCTTTTCCCTGCTCAACACGCTGGATGATGCGCTGGCCGCTGCCACTGCCGTGAAGTTGGCGGTCGAAAAACTCAGGCGCGTGCAAGGCCCTGGCGTGGGACCGGTGTGGTTGTATTCTCCCTGATAGAACGGAGGCTCAGCGTGCCTGGGGCTTGATGGTTTGGCTCAAATGGAGCAAACGTTTCAGGGGTTTTTGGATCTCCGGTTTGATGGTGCTTTCCTGCGCGGATTTGAGCTGTTTGGTCAGTCCATCGAGGTTGCGTGATTTCTTGAGGATTTCCTCCATATTGATCTCCACGGTGGTCCGGATATCCGGGTTGCTGGTGGTCGTGATTAAATTGAGAAAGGTTTCGAATTGTGCGTCATCCGCCATCTGACGCACCGCCAGCAGGGCGCAAACCACCAGCGTCGGCTTGTCGGACGCAACGGTGAATTCCATCATCCGTGGCAGAATCACCGCTTGGTTGCGCGTGCGCAGCACCTTGCCGATGAGCATTTCCCTGGCACCGAGCGAGAGATCGGTACGCCTGGTGGCGAACTCCGCAATGTTCAAATCCACATCCGTTCCGTCCGTGGCTTGCGCGAGAATCAAGGCTTTGCCGACGCTTTGGAGTTTCACGTCGGTGCCTTTTGCCAGCAGGGATTCGAGCAGCAAGCGGAGCTTCGACGCGTCCAATTTCACTACGGTGGTGTCAGGACTTTCCGCTAACACCAACATGTCAGCGAGCCCCTGGATTTCGCGTTTGTGACTGATCAATTTCCATAGAAACACACTGGAAATCAGCACCATGATCCCGGAAATCACCGTGATGACGAGCTTGGCCTTGTGGGAGATATGGTGCGGTATGGGCTTCGGCTTGGCCGCTTTGGTCCTCTGCTGTGTTCCGGTGGCACTGGATGGATCAGGAACCGCGCCAGCCGTGGCGAGGGCTTGGGTTGGTGAATTTGCCGTAAGTTCCTGTAGCGAATCGTGGACGCTCGGCTTGAATCCTTCGGGGGGGGCAAGAGGTTGCGGAATACTCTGTGTGATGGGGCCCCCATCATTGCCAGGCCTGCTGGCTTGCGCGGTCTGAACTAATCCTTGCGCATTGGCTTGCGTGCCCGGTGCGACGGCACCGGGGGTACCTCCCGGGATGCGCAAGCGCGGACGCGGCGGCCCCAGAACCGGCTTGGGGATGCCGGTGCTCATGACGGGATTGGAACCCCGGTCATTCTGCAGGAAAACCGACAGCGCATCCCGCGCGGATTCCGGGCGATCCTGCGGCAAGCGGTTGAGATGCCACATGATCCATTCGCACGCCCAAACAGGAATGCCCGCACGCGTTTCCTGCAGCGGTTTGACCGTGTGGTCCAAATGCGCCTGCATCACCTCGTTGCCCGTCTTGCCATCAAACGGATAAACCCCGGTGAGCGCTTGGTAATACACGCATCCCATCGAATACATGTCCGATCGCGCATCCAGTGGCGCCCGCTCGAATTGCTCGGGCGGCATGAAAAAAATCGAACCGAAAACCGATTCAAGAGAATCCAAATTCTGTTGGGTTTGCGACTGCGCCAAGGTGGCCAGTCCGAAGTCCACGATTTTCACTTGGAATTTCCCCGAGGGCAGCCAGTTGAGCATCAAATTCGACGGTTTGAGGTCGCTATGGATCAGATTGAGTTCCTGTGCCGCGATCAGGGCCTCCTGGGTTTGCATGGCGAGTTCGCGGAAATCCGCCCACGTCAGCGGTGCCCGTTCGATCAATTCGTCAAGCGTCTTGCCGCTGATCAACTCCATCACCACGAATGGGCCATCCTGGTCCGAACCAACGTCATAAACGGTCACAATGTGCGGGTGCTGGAGCGCCGCCAAGGCCCCGGCTTCCTTGATCAGTTGCCGCATGGATTCCTGCTGCAATTCAACATCATCACCGGCGGGCGAGATGCGCTTGATAGCCACTTCGCGGCCCATCCGCTTGTCAAAGCCGCGATACACCGCACCCAGTCCCCCTTGGCCGATTTTCCCCCGGATTTCGTAACGATCTTCCATCCGTTCTTCCGTGGTCTTGCGTTCGATCGCGTACCGGATCGCGCGCGACAGCAACCGGCCGTCGAACTGCCCCTTGACCAGGAAGTCCTGCGCACCGCCATGCACGGCCTTTGCGGCCAGTTGCTCGTCGTCGAGACCGGTGAGCAGGATGACGGGGATGTGCGGGGCATGTTCCCGTACACGTACGAAGGTCTCCCATCCCTGCGAATCCGGCAGTGACAGGTCCAGCAGCACCACTTCGGTCTCCGGCCCGATGGCGGACAGCCCCTCCCGCAGGCAGTCCCGCCGTTCCAACTGAAAAGAATTCGGAGCGGCCGAGTCGAGCAGGCGGCTCGCAATCAGGAAATCATCCTCGTCGTCTTCAATCATCAGAACATGTATAAGCTTCTCCATGGCGGCTATTCTATTAGGGTTTCATTCGCCATGCGGCGGAAGTTTGACGATCTTGAACCAGTAGTTTCCCAGCTCCGTAACCAGTTCCACCAGCTTGGGAAACGTCACGGGCTTCTGGACGTACGAGTTGACCCCCAGATCGTAGGATCGCAGGATGTCCTCGTCGGCCGCAGAGGTCGTGAGCACGACCACGGGGATGGCGCGCAAGAGCGGGTCAGCCTTGATCTCGCGCAGCGCTTCGCGGCCGTCCTTGCGGGGCATGTTGAGGTCGAGCAGGATCAGGTCAGGCCGGTGCGCCTGTTCATATGGCGGCCGGCGCTGTAGGTAATCCATCAACTCCTCGCCGTTGTTCACGATCGTCAATTCGTTGGCCAGATGCGCTTGCGCAAAGGCCTTCCGAACCAGCATCTGGTCCTCGGGATCGTCTTCCGCCATCAGCAACTGGATCATGGGGCAGTTTAGGTTCATATCGCGTTTCACTCCTTCATGTTGTCATGTCTCATGGGCAATTCCAGTCGGAAAGTCGCGCCGTCGCCCAGCCGGCCTTCGGCCGTGATTCGGCCGCCGTGCCGCTCCACGATGCGGCGGCAAACCGCGAGGCCGATCCCGGTGCCCTCGTACTGCTGGCGCCCATGCAGACGCTGGAACAAGCCGAAAATGCGCTCGGCAAACCGCGGCTCGAAGCCGATGCCGTGATCTTCGACGCAGAGCACCGCGCGGTTGGCGTTTTTATCGACCTCCAGCGCCTTGACCTGGACGACCGGCGCTTCGCCGGGCTTCCGGAACTTGAGCGCGTTGGCGATCAGGTTCTGAAAGATTTGGCGCATCTGGGTCGCGTCGGCGTTCAGCGCGGGCAGTGGCTCGACGGTCACCGTGCCGCCCGATTCCTTCAGCCGCGCGTCGAGATCCTCCAGAACCTCCCGCAGCGTCTCGTTCAGATCCACGGGCGCGAAGGGCTTGGCACGCGTCGCGATGCGCGACAGTTGCAAAAGATCGTTGATGAGCGTCTGCATGCGCTTGACGGCCGCCATGATGTGGTCCAGATAATCGTGCCCGTCCGCGCTGACAGCCGCACCGCACTCCTGCACGAGCAGGCCGCCGAAGGCCGAGATCTTGCGCAACGGTTCCTGCAAATCGTGTGACGCCACATACGCGAACTCCTCGAGTTCGCGCTTGGAACTCTGCAGATCCTGCAACGCCGTCTTGAGCCGGGCTTCCGTCAACTTGCGCCCCGTGATGTCAACGTGGCATCCGACCATGCGGACGGCGGATCCATCCGGAGCCCACTCGATCACGCGGCCAGCGCAAATCACCCACACGGCGGATCCGTTTCTGTGACGATAGCGGACCTCGTTGTAGAACGGCTCGCTGCCGCGACTCCTGACGTGTCGTTCGAAATTCTCCAACACGCCCGGCAGATCTTCCGCGAAGATGAGCTTCTGCCACGTCTCCGGGGCATTGGGCAGCTCGTGGTCCTCGTAGCCGAACATCTTCTTGAAGGTCGGGCTCAAATACTCGGTGCCCGCCGCGAGGTTCCAATCCCAGTAGCCGGACAGTGTCGATTCGAGAATGTCCCCGAGGATCCGTTCGTTGTCGCGCAACGGCTTGATGCCGATCCGTTCCGCCGAAACGTCGCGGAAGATCAGGACGACGCCCGCCATGGTACCTGTGCCGTCGCGCACCGGCACCGCGCTGTCCGCGATGGCTCGTTCGGTGCCATCTCGTGCAATCAAGAGCGTGTGTTGGTCGGCAAGCCCGGCGACGGCACCTTCCCGAACGACCTTGTCGATCGGATTCTCGACCTCCCGGCGGTCTTGCTCGTTGATGACCTTGAACACCTCGTGTACCATCCGGCCCGCCGCCTCGGCTTCGGTCCATCCCGTCAGGCTTTCGGCCATCCGGTTCATCTGCTGGACGCGGCCCTGCAGGTCCGTCACGATAACCCCGTCTCCGATTCCACACAGGATCGTGCGGAACCTTTGCTCCACCGCGGTCAGAACAGCCACCCGCAACTTGAGGTGGTCGTTCTCTGCGGCCAATGGCCCCACTACAGCCGGATGGTCCGGCCGGGCTCTCGGCCCGCTCGGGTCAGAAGCGCTCATGATGCACGATCTCCGCAAGGGGCAGCCGCGGCCGCGAAGCCGGGCGCTCGTCCGGCCACCCGATGGCCAGCAAGCCCCGAAGGTGAAAACCTCATCAATACCGCAACCGACCAAGGGGTTGGTCCGGCGGAATCATGCGCGAAAATTTGGGATTTCGTCAGAATCATTCGGAAATTCCTCAAGCGCGAAAATAGCTTTCTGCCCCACTTTGCCAAGGATTCTTTTGGAAAATGTTAGCCTCGAAAGGAAAACAGGAAACCGCGAAACGCACGCAAACCCTCCATCACGAGGCCACCCGCGCGAGCTGCTCCCGCCGATACAGCGTGGGGGACAGCCCCACAATGCGGGCGAAACTCCGGTTGAATTGCGATAGCGACTGATAGCCTATCATAAATGCGATTTCGGAAATGCGTACTTCGTGTTTCAGCAACTCGCGTTTCGCACTTTCGATGCGGCAGCGGTTGACATAATCGGTGAGTGTCAGACCCACGGAATCCTTGAAAAGCCGGCAGAAATGCGACTCGCTCAGACCCGCCTGACTGGCGACAAGGCCCAGCGGCAACGGCTGTTCGAGGTTGGCATGAATGTATTTCCGGGCTTTGGTGATGGCGGACGGTTCTTTCCCTTCCTCGATAATGGCAAGTGTTTCAGCCTGTTCGCTGAGTTGTTCGGCGAAACTCCGCAGCAGCGTGACCATGCTCTGATAGCGCAGCGGCTTGACATGGCGGGTCTGCAAATAGGCCTTTTTCAGTTGCTCGCGCAAGGTCTTGTTCAAGGATTTGCGACCGAGTGCCCCGAGGAGTTGTTTGAACTGTTCCTCGGTAGGGGGTTTGCTGAAGACCTGGCCGGTTTTCAGGTAGCCGATGACGGTGGCACCCATCCGGATCGGCACCGCCGTCGCGCACAACCCGGCGAAACATTGGCAAGTCGTGGCACCGTTGACCTCGGCCTCATTCATGAGGCGGCGATTGGTTTCAACGCAGGCATCGCAGGTGCTTTCGATGAGATTGAGCGTTTCGCAGAAGGGGCTGCGGTTGGTGCTTTGATCGCACAGGCTCCAAGCGTCGGGATCCGCAGACACGAGGCGCAACGGCAGCCCGGTCGCAATGCGGAACGCTTCCTGGTGCATTTTATAACGATCCGAATGCGCAATGCGCCGAAGCCGTGAGTTTTCCAATTCCTGATGGGGTTGAATGGCGGTTGTCATTATCAAAGGTGCGGAAGACGGGGCTAGGATAACGGGCATTCCCGAGGAATTCAACTATTGTTCGGTGATTTTCTGCGGGAAATCGTCGCCACGATCAGAATCGATGCGATGGAACTCAGCGGCATCAGGATGGCAGCCAACAACGGACTCATTTTCCCGGCCATGGACACCGCCACCGTCGTGAAATTGTACAACAGGGCGAAACCGAATGCCGCCCGCACCGCCGCCGCCCGCGCCGCCGCCGTGCCCAGCAAACCGGGAAGAAACGTCATGCCCGATCCCATCAGGTAAAAGTCCGCTTTGGATTCCAACAGACTGCGATCCACCACCGGCGTGCCGGTCACCAGCGCGGCGTCGAAGGCCAGCGAATCATTCGCGCCATCCCCCAGATAAAGCGTGTCCTGACAGTCGAGCGCTTTCACATGGGCGGCTTTTTCCTCCGGGCTCAGTCCCCCGAGCGCCTGATCTAACGGGATTCCCAGGGTCCGGGCCAGTTGTTGCACTTTGGCCGGGTGGTCGCCCGAGAGGATGTGCAGCGAGAGCCCGTTGCGCTCCAAACGCCGCAGCATGGCAACCGCACCCGGACGCAGCGACTCGCGGAAACAGAACGACGCCCGCAGTTCTCCATTCATCCGGAGTTCACTAACGGGCGGTCCATCGGCAGCGGCGTCCGATTCGTCGCCCGCCCATCCGGCCTTGCCCAGCGACCACTTGTCCTCCCCGGTCATCACGCATACGCCCCGTCCCGGAAACTCGCGGGGTTCGCCGGAACCCATTTCCGCTAACAATTTTTGGCCGCGGTTGCCGAGGGTTTCCAGCAACGACCGCGCCGCCGGATGCAGCGAGCCCCGGGTCAGGCGCGCCAGTGCCAGTGCCTCCGCATCGTCGAGTCCGCATACCGCATCCGGGTTTTCCAATACCGGCCGCTCCAGCGTCAAGGTCCCGGTTTTGTCGAAAATCACCCGGCGAACCCGCTGCAAGCGCGGCCACAGCGTCGCCGTTCTAACAAGCACGCCCAACCGCTCCATCGCCGAAGCCGCCATGTCGTCCGCCAGCGGAATCGCCACCCCCAGCGCACACGGACAGGATACCACGAACACCGAAATCATCGCCTGCACCCCGGTGAGCCAGACACCCCGCCACCCCCAGAATGCCAGGGCCAGGACTCCCGCCAGCAATACACCAATCAGATAGATACGCAGCAGTTGGTCCAACCCGGGAGCCCGCCGTTCGCCGCTCGCGGGAGCCGTTAGTTTTTCTAACAATGAACCCTCCCAGCGATCATCCGCTTCCACCACCGCCCGTGTCCGGCTCAGCAGAATCGCCCCGGCGGGCAATCTGCATCCGGCCGCAAACCGCACCGCCTCGGCCTCGCCGTATATCCATTCCAAGGAAAAATCCGCCTCGTCCGCAGCCAATACACCGCTCACCGGCAGCGCCTGACCCTTGCCTAACAAGAACCGCAGTCCCGGCGCGATGTCCTCCCGGCCGACGGTGATCTCCGGATCATCCGCGCGTGGCACGGCTTCCGGCACCGGATGTTGGCGGACCAGGCGCCGCCGGTTCCGCTCGACCGCCATGGTTTGCAAATAGCGCCCGGCCAGCATCAGAAACACGAAGATCGAGACGAAATCGAAATACAACAAGTGCTCGCGGCCCATCACCCATCCGGCGACCGATCCGAGGTAGCCCGCAATCAATCCCAGCGCAATCGGCAAGTCGATGTGCAGCAGGCCCGCCCGCACCGCCCACCACGCGCGGTCCATGAAATACCCGCCGCCCACCAGCAGCGACAACGTGGCTGATAGAAATGCGATCAGTTGGAACAATCCGGCGAATTCAAAATCCGCGGACATCCCCAGATAGACCGGCAGCGAGAATGCCATCGTGTTGAGTGCGAAGGCCCCGCATAGCCCCAACCTTGCTGTTAGATGCCGTGCTTCGTGGTCGCCTCCCGTCGCGCCGGCGGGGGCCGCCACATAACCGAATTGGCAGAGTTCCCGCAGAAACGGCTCGAGCGCGCATTTTCCCGGCACCCATTCGAGATGCACCCGCCCGCTTGCGGGATTCGAAGCCGCTCGCAAACTCCCCGGATGCCGCGCGAACAACTTCTCCACCAGCCACACGCAACCCACACACGAAACCCCCTCCAAGCGCAGTTCCAACCTCGCCGCACCGCCGTGATCGTCCGCCTTGCGCTCCGCTTCCAACACCTTTGGCCCGAGCCAGGAAAAATCGTGGTCCTCGAACGGCCGACTGCGCACCGGAGCTACCGACAACCCGTCTTTCAAAGCGTAAAATTGCTCGAATCCCTGCTCGGCGATCAACTCCGCCACATACTCGCAACCCCGACAGCAAAACCGATCGTCCGCCGCTCCCGCGGAAAACTCCGTCCCGCAATGTGCGCAGATCGCCATGCGCCGCAGCTTGCCCAGCCAAGAACAAAGTGCAAGGAGTTCCCTCTCAAAATGACCTGTCTGTGATCTACTGAAATCAAACAATTCAGTAATGCTGCGGATGCTGGAAGTGCGTGTCAACCGCCGGATCGAATGCGTCAACGATCTGGAAACGAAATCGATTTTATTCTCGGAACAAAACTCTCAACAAACACTGCAATCTATTGACTTTTAATTATCTGTAGATTTTCAACGTGAATATTGACTTGGAAACGAATCTGGTTTTTACTTCAAACATGATTCGCTACGAAATACCTCGAGGTTGGATTGTCTACGACCGGTTGGCCATCATGGAGGAATTGATCGGCGCAAAATCGGCGATGATGGCGCTGACTGGGATTCCCTATCAACGGAGTTGGGCTGACGAATTGCAGAGGATTCAGCTCAAGCGGGAAGTTGCGGGCACTTCGCGCATCGAAGGCGCGGAGTTTACCGAGAGGGAGCTTGATGCCGCGATGCGCGAAACAGCCCAGCAGCTCGAAACTCGTTCGCAGCGACAGGCTGCTGCTGCGGTTGCGACTTACCGGTGGCTGGCGGGACTCCCGGCGGACCTTCCGGTAGACATGGCGCTGGTATTGGAAGTCCATCGCCGGATAGTGATGGGTTGTGATGATGACCATTGCCCGCCAGGCCGGATGCGCGAACGAGATCAGAATGTCACCTTTGGAGCTCCAAGGCATCGTGGCTGCGAGGGCGGGCAAGGTTGCAAGGACGCCATGCAAAAACTGACAGAAGCGGTCGGGTCGGTTTTCCTAGGACACGATCCGCTGATCCAGGCGCTGGCATTGCACTACCATTTTGCCGCAATCCACCCGTTTCTTGATGGCAACGGTCGTACCGCGCGGGCGCTGGAAGCGCTGATGCTGCAACGCACCGGGCTGCGGGACACGATGTTCATCGCCATGTCGAACTACTACTACGAGCACAAGGTCGGCTATTTGAATGCACTCCACGAAGCGGGAGACACGGGGCATGACCTGACGGCGTTTCTGAAATTCGCGTTGCGCGGCATCGAAAGCCAATGCCGGCGCTTGTTCGCGGAGATCAAGCTACAGGTCAGCAAGGCGCTATTCCGGAACACCGTAACGGATCTTTTCGGCCGACTTCAGACTCAAAGGAAACGGGCGATATCCGAGCGTCAGGCGCGCCTGCTCAACCTCCTGCTGGATGTGGATGACATCACGCTGGCAGAATTAGCCAAGCGCACCGGCCATTTTTACACCGTCAAGCAGCCTTGGAAGGCGCTGATCCGTGATTTAAACTATCTGATCGAGTTGAAGGCGATTGCTGCGGAAGCACTGCCTGAAGGTTCTGGTTATCGGATCTTCATCCGACTCGAATGGCCGACGAAAATCACTGAAACGGAGTTCTTCCGCCAAGTGAAAGCGATGCCGAAGGCAAAGGTTCACGGATTCCTTTCAACATAATAGCACACGCCTGTTTCCAACACCGCAGTTTCTACCACAAACGCGCTTCTGAGTCCATCGCGCAGGCCCGAGCACGGGGGGCGGGTTAAGCAGGTGAAAAAATCCACCATCCACTTACCATCCACTTTACGGTGCGTTTTTGGGCGTTTATTTGCGTTTCCTGCCCCTTTCTCTAACTGCCTCGATTCGCTGCAATCCTTTGATTTCAATGGTTTGCGCTGGAGGCGGAGGCGAGAATCGAACTCGCTAATGATGGTTTTGCAAACCATCGGGCACCCTACATTTGCTTGGATTATTTTTCACTTTCCGATTACTTTCCGAATTGCACCTTGACGCAAGGCCGCGCAAATGCGAGAAATGCGGCATGAAAAAGCCAACCCCGAGAGAGTGGATTGATAACAAAACCGGGAAAACCTATTGGCGTGTCCGGTGGAATGACGTGAACGGAAAGGAATCGGTCAAGGTGTTCGGCACCCCCGAGGAAGCAGAGAGTCACGCCGCGATGATTCTCAAAGAGCGTGCCCGTCACGGCCGGGCTGCGGCAGTGAACTCCGATGAGATAGCCGCACTGGCATTCTGGCGCGAGTTCGCGTCAGGCGAGATGACCGCCAGTAGGGACGCGCCATCCCTTCGCGATGTTCTCAAAGGCGCTGTCGAGCGGTTGCGCGATGGGCAATCCACTCCCGCACTGGATGACCTTCGCAAGAAGTTCATGGACGCCAAGGAGCGGGAAAAGGTTTCGGCAAGCCACTTGGCGTCGCTCAAGAATCGGGTGAAACGCTTCGTGTCATACTTCGACAAGGACGAGCCAGCCGGTTCGGTGACGACGGAAGCCGTCGAGAGGGCCATTGCTTCAATGCGGGCGGGCGGGCTTTCCCCGCAGTCAGTGAAAGGCGTCCGCACGGCGGCCCATGGATTGTTCCAGTGGGGCATGGACCGCAACCTGGTCACGCAGAATCCCGTAACCCGCGCCAAAGCTCCTAAGGTCACCCAAGGTGAGGTGGGCACCATCACACCGTCGCAGTTCAAGGGATTGCTCCGCACGGCTTTGAAGATTCGACCACGGGCGGTTCCCTCTCTGGCCGTTTGGGGATTCTGCGGCGTGCGGCGTGCGGAAATCACCCGGCTTCGTTTTGATGACCTCGACATTGAACGGGAGGAACTTCGGATTTCGGCCCGGACCGCCAAAACGGGAGTCGCCCGATTTGTGCCGATGCCACCGGCCCTGCTGGAGTGGCTGAAAGCGGCTCAGTCGGCGGGCGTGGCACCGTTGGGCAAAATTGTTCCCGGTGACGATGAAGCGAAATCGGAAGGCCAGTTGAATCGCTGGCTGAATGAGATCCGCGCCGGGGCCGGGATTACCGCTTGGCCGAGCAATGCGCTCCGGCATTCATTCGCCAGCCACGCCGCCGCGATGCATGACGACTTCGCCAAGGTGAGCGCGTGGTTAGGCCACAGCGGCGACACCCGCCTGCTCGTCACCCGTTACCGACACGCCGTCCCGAAAGATTCCGGTGAGGAATGGTTCAACGTCCTCCCCACCGATTCCCCAAAATCCAAGACCCGCAAAACCCGCGCCAAGAAATCCGCATGAAAAAGCCAACGGAGACAAAACCAAGAACCAGGACAAAGCGGAGCTATAGACAATACGTCTTTTATGCTGGAAAGGATGGTTGGTTTGCCCACGGCTTAGACAACAATTCAGGATCTCTGGTCTATGACGAGAAAACTCAGGAATATACTGCGTCGGGAAATGAAGATTCGATACTCTTTCCCAAGCTTGCCTCCGGCAAATATTCCTCCCAAGCTGATTGTCCTATCGACCAGAATCACAGACCAAAGGCTGATTTTCTCTTGCTCCTCGCCTTAAGAGAAAGCTTCCCCACACATTCGCCGGGCAGAGTATGGAATGCCTTGAAATGGAGCGAAAAGGCCATACAAGAAAGGATTGCCGAACGTGAGAAAATTAGGGGGAATCCTCTCCCGGAAAAGAATCTAGTATTCGCCAGGGAGATCGCCGCATCGTGGAGCAAATTTGAATCTTACGTCGGAAAATGGTTGGCCGATATTTCTCAAAAACAGGGTGCGGGACAAATCTTTCGACGATTGGCCGGGTGGCTTGATGCCATTGAAAAAATCGAGAAGGAGGGAGTTCCACCGTCTTATCAAAAATTCTTTCGCGCCGTTGAGGAGGCAGCAAAAAACGCACAAGGGATTCCAACTCAAAAGGCAGTGCGGACGATTTACGAAAAGGGAATGAGCATTTCCCAGTTAGGGGCTGGGACTGGATTTGATACACTCAAAGACCGACTGGGATTTGAGTGGCTTCCAGCAGGAAGACGCGGACCAGCAGCACGGGGAAAATAGGTCAGGCTTAGATCACCGATCAAAGACCCACGCAGAGGTTTTCGACTTTCTGCAGGTTTTTTCCTGTGAATGCTAACTCCATGCCCCAACCGGGCCAGCCCGACGAGATCCTAACCCGCCGGGAACTGGCATGTCGTCTGAAATGTTCCCTCAGACATTTTGACAAAATCCAACAAGCCGGATGCCCGCACCTGATGTTAGGCAGGACGCGGCGTTTCATCCTCAGTGAAGTTGTCGCATGGCTCCGCCGCAAAGGGGGTGCGCTATGAGCGCGATCACCACCACCCGCGTTCACCGCATCCGCGAACTCGCGGCAGAGCTCGACCAGCTAGGCAAGACAGCGCTGGACAAGGCCGCCGAGGCCGGACGCCTACTAACGGAATGCAAGGCCGGACTCGATCACGGCGCATGGCTGCCGTGGCTGGAATCGAATTTCACATTCACCGACCGCACCGCCCGCCGGTGGATGAAACTCGCGGATGATCTGGCAACCGGGAAACTCAAATCGGACACGGTGTCCAATTTGACCGAGGCATATCGGATCACCACCGAGCCGAAGCCGGTTGACGAATCCGCGCCGTTTGCAATGCCGCTTCCCCATCAGAAACTCGTCATGCTGGCACCTACGGGAGAATATGCCGCGATAGAGCCGATGGATGAAACCTATGTTCAAGTGACATGGACGGTGTTTGGAATCGAACCTGGTTTTTCGGATCACTGTTTGAGCACTATTGAAGGAACAAAGCGCGGCATTCACCGGGATCACGCGTGGGGATTTCTCGTGCAATGTTCATCCGTTGGATCGCGGTGGAAGAATGCCGTTCACGGTTACGCTCCGTGGACTATCAAGAAAACCGACACCACGAAAAATCCGAATCTTTATGGAAATCCGGGCTCGTGGATTGAACCCTTCATGGAGCTCGAATTTCTATCACAATGACCGCCACCGACAAGGCCCAACTCGAAACGGACACCTGGATAATAGAGCGGGAATCGGACTTTGCGGAGCATGACCGCCTGTGTGCGAAATATGGCGGTGGTCCTGACGCCGTCTGGCCTCCGCAGTCCGCCGACCTGCCGCCGACCGCACGCCGCAAGGAGCACGAAGTCAACCGCCTGCTTTCGATTCTCGACAACCTGCAATCCGTCACGGTTGGAGCCAGCCCATGAACACGCAGCACACAGAAAAAGCGCGGGGAGGCACTGGTGGCAAAGTGATAGCCCGTTTCGATGACTCAATCATTGCCGGCTTGCGCCAACGATTGCCTGATTACCTTGCCGCCCGAGGTGTTGAACTCCGCAGGAACGGCACCCGCCTTGTCGGGCGATGCCCGGTGCATGATGATTCAAACCCGAGCTTTGCCGTTTACGGTGCCAATCATGAGAACTGCGGCTGTTACCCGTGCGGATTCGATGGCGACGTGTTCGCCTTGTCGCAATGGCTGGGCCGTTCATCGAACTTTCCCGAGGCCGTGCAAGACGTTTCCACCGTGCTTGGCTACTATCTGCCGGAATCGACCGCAGGAACCGCCACAAGGCACGCCACGCCACCGCAGAGGCCCGCCAAGCAACCCGAGCCGCCGCCGCTTGTCCTATCGGATGCCGACCGTGAGAAAATCCGCCTTGCCCGCCTGCGGTTTTCGGATGCCTTTCACGCCGGGGATGAAATAATCGACCGCATCGCCGCAAGCCTTGGACTCGACCGCGAAACCCTGCGGCATGCGTCATGGGGTGAAAGCGGACTTGGCCTAGCATGTCCGGTAAATTCCCGCGAACCTTGGCTTTGCTATGCCTATCCGAACGGCTTGAAATGGCGCAACCCGCACCCGCGAACCACCCCGCGCTTTCTGTGGATTGTGCCCAAGGCAACCGCACCCTGGCGCATGGAGTGGGTGAAGCCCGGCACCGCCACCGTCTATCTGACAGAGGGGGAATCTGATTGCTTGGCTTTGATTGCCGCAGGGTTAGAGGCCGATGGCACCGCCGCTTGTGTCGCCAGTCCCGGCACGTCGTTTCTCCCATCGTGGGCACCACTATTCGCCGGGAAGAGAATTGTGATTTGTTTCGACCTCGACACCGCAGGCCAAGCCGCCGCCGCCAAGGTTGCCGGGATGTTGCAAGGGCATGCCTCAGAAATTCTAATATGGAAAGGAACATCAAGCCATGCGTGAATCCGCCAAAGTCAAAGACCTCCGCGACTTTCGCAACCGTCACGGCAACGAACATACTCAGCAATCCGTGGAAAACGCGGAGCCGTTCACGCCCGAAGCCCCGCCACAACCACAGGCACAGCCGGAAACGTGCAACGGGAATACTTTGGACGGTGCGGACGCAGGAACAAGCGGCCCCGAAGATCAACCACCGGGACAAAACGACGGGCCGGATACCGATCCCGAAATCCCCGGCAATGTGTTTCCCATCCCGGCAGGCGGGATCAGTTACACACACGCCGCAAAAACCATTTTTCCCGTCATCGCGAAAAGTCGCCGCCTCTTCATGCGCGACGGCACCCCGCATGAAGTTGTGTCGGGGGCGGGCAAGCCCGATCACCTAGTGTGCCGGACGTTAAATAGCTATTCATAATTAATTCTTGCCGCTGGTCTTGGCGAGGGCGTCCTTAGCCCGTTGGATTTTTCTGAGGATTTCCTGCCCTTCGGCCTTCCAAACGTATCGCTTCGGGTCGAGATC
>CAISTY010000184.1 GCA_903888515.1 Akkermansiaceae bacterium
ACTGTTCAACCCGGTCTCAATAACAAAAAACCATCCTGTGGAACAATTGTGCCGGATTAACGTAGGGATTCGGGCAAACCCTCCCTGCGTCAATTGTGCGAAAAACAGCCCGATTCTTCCGACGAAGGGTTGTTTTTTACAGATAACGATGGCCAGCGATACCGGCTTTGCATACTCACCGATCACCGGAACAACCACCAAAACCTCGGCCAAGCGCGTTGCCACTGTTCCGCTACCCAAAGCACCTGCGACGATACCGACCAAGGTGATACCGATCTGGACCGTAGAGAGGAAACGGTTGGGGTTCTCGGATAGGGCGAGCGCTCTCGCTGCTCCTTTGCTGCCTTTGTTCACCATTGACTGCAACAATCCCTTGCGGGATGAGACGAGGGCGATTTCCGTCATGGCGAAAACGCCGTTGGCAAAAAGCAGCAGAATGATGATGGAAATTTCGAGTAACGCCGAATTCATGGAGTTCTATTACGGCCAAGCAGCTCGCACACTGTCAGACGATCACGATAGTGTCCAATACGTAAATTGAAAGGACGCCGCTTCCGCTTGCTGAGCTGCCAGTCAAGGAACAGTCCGCCCGGCTCGTCCCAGAAATGCTTTTGCATGACCGCGGCGCGCTGGCCGGCGATTTCCTCCCAATATTCGATCGACTGCGGCGCAGCATCCAGCAAGCGGCGGATCCCGGCGATGTCCTTTTCCATCCGCCACAGAAAGCCCCAAGCCGGGAATGAATTGCGGCATGCTCGTCCAATACGCGTGATAACGCTCGACTTGCGGCAACGCGGCCCGCAGCCACCCGATGTTTTTGTTTTCCTCAAACACCGCCAGCCAACCTAAAACCAATGACCCGCCACCGCAACCGGGAATGAGGATGCGAATTGCCGTTTGAAGTATCCGTTCAAAAGCCGACGGTGTTGGCACACCGTCCCCGGCAAGCCTCGCTAGAGTCCTTGAAACCGAGAATGTGTTGTCGTTAGGTCAAATTCTTCGTCTTGCGTCTTGGGTCTTGTTGTCTTGGGTCTGAGGCGAAGCCTCGCTAGTTCATTCCGGCATTTTAAGGATAAGGATAAGGTGGAGATGTGGAGTGCCCGGAGCGGGCCACGGTGAATGGGTTGAAGGGGAAGATATGTTGGCCGGGGCCGCGGACGCCGGGGCCTTGGATGATCACATAAGTGGGCAGGAGGGTTCCGTTAGAGCGCTCTTCTGTTTGTTGGGTGATCGATTGGGTGACGAGATTCTCGGCTTGCTGCGGGAGCGGGCCCAACTTGCCGCGACCCGCGAGTTTGGAGGTGGCGACGAGTTTGGCGAGGTTGATGATGATGGGGGCGGGGATGGTTTGACCGTTGGGATCCATGACGACCATTTGGCCGGCGGGCACGTTGACCGAGCCTTTTTTACCCTTGAGGGACAGCTTGGCGACGCCCTCAAGAGTGATGAACTTGAACCACTTGTTAGGGCTGTATTCCAACATGGTGGTGGTGCCGGTAATGGCGGCGGTGACGGTGGCGGTGCGGATCGTGGCACCACCGGCATTTTTCGGCACTTGGAGCAACAGCGTGCCTTGGCCGATTTCGAGATCGCGCGTGCCGGAGCGGAAACTGAAGACCGAGTTGGCGCCGACGCGGGTGAGCGTGTTGTCCTGGAACACCAGTTCGGTGCGCGACTGGCGACCGGTGTGCAGCGAGGCATTGCCGGCAAGCTTGTCACCGATAATGGCGGGGCGGCCGTCGGCCGCTGGCTGATAGAGCCGCACATCATTGACGACTTTGGTCACTTCGGCGGAGCGCAGCGCAGCGGCGTGGGCGATGGCGGGCAAGGCGGCGGCGAGTGTCGGGATGAGGAGGAAGCGGGCGTTCATGGCGGTTGGGGAAAAAGGTTGGGGTTGGGATCAGAAGAGGAAAGACACGCCGGCACCGATGCCACCGGTCCACGCCGCGTAGTCATTGAGGTCGCTAAAAGTGTTAGAGTTGTTGTCGCCGTAGAACACCGAAAGGCTGGCACGGGCGTCCTTGGTGAATTGCCAGATCAACTCGAGTGACACGGCGTTTGTCCAGTCGTGGCGGTCACCGTCGAAATCGAATCTGGAGAGGCGCCAGGTTGCGAGTGAGTAAAGGTTATCGGCGAAGAAGTAGCGGTAGGACGTGCTCAGGGCGTATTCATTGCGTTCGAGGTTGTTGGGTTTGGCGGTGAAGTCGAAGGCGACGTCGGTGCCGAGTGTCAGTTCGTGGCGGGGGCTGGCGAAGACGGTTTTTTGGGCACCCAGGCGGATGCGCTGGGCCCAGTAGTCGCTGTCGGAGAGCGAGCCGCTGGTCACTCGCTGGTATTCGTAGCGGCCGAAGACGAGCAAGTCATCGAGTTGGGGAATGAACTTGACCACGCCGATGGTGACGCCGGTGTTTTCGTAATCGAAAGCGCTCGAGTTGTCGAAACGGACGATGTCTTGATAGAGCGCGAAGTCCCCGAACCAACCGCCGGCGATGCGGGGGCGCCAGGCGACGCTGCCGCGGCAAAGCCACATCCACGCCGGTTCATCGGTGGCGGCGGTGGCGGACGGGGCGTTGTCGGTGCGGTAGAAGGCGGTGGAGAAATCGACCACGACTGGAGAGCGGCCGGAGTAAGGCGAGAGGATTTCCTGCACCCCGAGATCGGAATCAGATGGGGAAAACGGGGTGTAATCCGAGGACTGTTTGACATCCTGATAGTTCTCGGCAGCGGGCAACTGGTGGCCGAGACCGAGGAAGCCACCTTGGGTGGAGGAAGGGATTTCGGCGGACGCGACGGTGGGCATTGCAATGGCCGCGAGCCATGCGAGTGCGTGGATGGATGGTGATTTCATGACAATACGGCTTTCAAGACTGGCGGACTCTATGATAGGCATCTGGCCGGTGACGAGAACTATTTTGGGAAATTTATTCAGATGGCGCGGGCGTGGCGGTGCCTGTTTGGCGGCGTTAGTGGGTGGCTTGGTGGTGATGATGTTTGGCTGCATTCCGATTCTGGACAACTTGTCGCGTGATTTGGACCGGCGTTTCGGCGACTGGGTGCTGCGGATGTCGGCGGGGTTGCCGGAGCGGGATGATTTCGTGTTTCTGGGGATTGACGATGCGAGCATGACCTTGGCGGGTTTGGAGGAGGACATGGTGGCGGCGGACCAGAACCTGTCGCGGATGCGGCAACGGTTTCCGTGGGACCGGCGGATTTGGGGTGAGGCGATCGAGCGCCTGACGCAAGCGGGAGCGCGCCTGGTGATTTTGGATCTGGTGATGAGCGAACCCACCCAAGACGCGGAAGACGACGGATTGGCAAAAGTGATCGCGCGCCATCGTGATCAGGTGTTGTTGGCGGCGACCTTGGCACCGGTCGGGGGTGAGCGGACGGACACCCAGTTTGCGCTGACCGAGCCGTTGCCGGATTTCCTGAGCGCCAGCAACGAGCCACAGGGATTCGGCTACGCCAATTTCCGGCCGCACCGGGAGGACGGAATCGTGCGGGAAGCAAATTACACCACCACCTTGAGTGAGGAAAACGGCCAAGCGGCGGAGCGGGGTGAGCCGGTGTTGCGATCCCTGGCGGCAGAGGCGATCCGGATGTTGGGGGGGACACCACCGACCGGGCGCAAAGAAATCCGCTGGGCCTTGTTCCGCGCACCGGGCACGCGGCGCCTCAGCGAGGGCAACGCGAGCGAAACCTACACGCCGCGCAGCATCCGCAGTATCTTCGTGCCCGACGAATGGCAGCGGACCTATCAGAACGGTGGTTTCTTCCGCGGCAAGGTGGTGATGATCGGACCGGCGGCACCACGGTTCCATGATTTTCACCAAACGCCCGCAGGGATGGTCAGCGGACCACAGTTGCACCTGCACGCAATGGCGAACGGCATGGCCGGTACCACGGTGCGGCGATATGGACTGGAGAATACCGGAACGCGGAGCTGGCTCTGCGCTTTGGCGGTGATGTTGGCGGTGGCATGGGTTGGTTTGGTCCGCAAGCCATTGGTGTCGGCGCTGGGCGCGGTGGTGTTGATCTTCCTGATGACGGTGGCGACCGCCGTCTGGGGCGTGCTGACCTTCCAACTGATTTCAATTTCGTTAGGTTTGGCGGCATTCGCAACCGGCTCGGTGATGGCGCAGAGTTACGACTTGGTTGTGGAACGCCTGGAACGCGGGCGCCTGACCCGCGAATTCCGCCGGTTTGTTTCGCGCGACTTGGCGGACGCCATGGTTGCGGACCCGGGCAGATACGAGCAGGTGGCAAGCGGGCGGCGGCGGCGGGTGGTGATGTTGTTTTCCGATGTGCGCGGGTTCACCATGCGCTCGGAGCACACCCAGCCGGAAGCCTTGGTGAGCCAACTCAATGAATATCTAACAAAGATGGTGGCGGTGGTGTTCCGGCACGGGGGGACCTTGGACAAGTTCATTGGCGATGCGGTGATGGCACACTGGGGCGCCTTGGACGATGGCAGTGACCTAACGCATGCCCAACAGGCATTGGCCGCCGCTGCGGACATGATCACGGAACTGGAATTGCTGAACGCAAGATGGCGCGCGACGGGCAAGGATCCGTTCAAGATCGGGGTGGGGATTCATTTGGGCGAAGTGGTGGCCGGGGAAATCGGCTCGCCCGAGCGGACGGAGTTCGGGGTGATCGGCGATGCGGTGAACCTGGCCTCGCGCATCGAGGGGTTGACCAAATACTTCGGAGTGCCGTTGCTGGTTTCAGGCGATGTGTTCGAGACGGCAGGATCACCGGCGGCATTCCGACCGGTGGCCAAGGTGCAGGTCAAGGGTCGGGCGCAACCGGTGGCCTTGCACACCTTGCAGGGCGGTGGCGGAGGGGGGGCGTCGTACGCCGCCGGCTTGGAGCGGTTCGAGGCGGGTGACTTTGCGGCGGCGGACGCATGCTTCGCGCGGGTGCTGGATGAGGCCCCCGGTGACGGCTTGGCGGCGGCGATGCGGGACTGGGCGCAGCGGTTGCGCGACGAGCCGCCAGAGACGTGGAACGGCGTGATTGTCATGGAAACCAAGTAATCCGCTCAGCTTGTGGGGGGGGGCATGCCCGGGTTGGCCGGCACGCGGGCCGCGGACCGCGGGGGAGGCAGGGTGAAGAAACGTTTGATGGCGGAGAGAATCCCGTCGGACACGTTCTGGTTTACGGGTATGGGATGGACACTGGCCGCGAGTCCCTGTTTGCGTGTGGCAATGATGTGGCTCAACGCTTCGACCAGATCCGGGTTGGTATCAAAGATCTGCTTCATGGCGGCGTGGCCAATCTCCAGCACTTTCGTTTCTTCAAGTGCCACGATATCGGAGGTTCGCGGTTCGCCGGTCAACAAGGCCATTTCCCCGAAGAATGCACCCTCACCCAGAGTGGCAACAGAAGAGCGGGCATGACCGTCTTCACTGAGCTGCACGCTTACCTGCCCGTGATGGATGACGAACATGGACGAGCCCGGATCCCCGGTTCGTATGATGATTTCTCCCGGCGCGTAAACATGACTTGTGACCGCCCGCGCAAGCATTGCGGTTTCTTCCTTTGAGAGGGGCGTGAAAATATCGACTGCCGCCAGCCGTTCAAGGATCGCTCCGGCGTCGTCATCGCCGTGTCCCGGGCGGGGTCTGCGTTCCACCAGCAGGGTGCGCGTTGGATAGGCGAAGTTAAGGTTGGCGCGACGGAACGCATACCAGATCCGCTGGCGTATCAACGCGTCCGTCTCTTCATGTCTTGTATAGTCCTCCGGCCAATACTTGACTTCATACTCCACCCCGCTGTCACCGAGGTTTCTGATGCGAACCACGGGAGTCATGATCCGTGAGACGTTGTCAACCGCGCGAATCGCTTCCCTGATCACATGGATGGTTTTCGCAGGTGAGTCGGTATACAACGTGTTGAAGAATACGCAGCGGGCGTTGAGATTGCTGTGCGGGCATACTTCGATGGGTTCCCTGGCCGCCGTGTTGTTATTGATCAATATGACATGGTTGGCAAATGTTCGGATCTTGATTGCGCGCCAGGTGATCTGTTCCACGATACCCGTGTGCCTCAGGGCACCCACCGTGATCACGTCACCAACCTGAAACGGCCGGTCCGCCTGCATCGAGATGCCGGCAAAGAAATTGCCCAGCGTATCCTGCAGCGCCAGGCCGAGGATCACGCCGAAGATGGCCGAGGTGGTGAAGAGCGCCCCCAGATTCACCTTGGGAAACACCAGGCTGAAAATGAGAAAAAACAGCGCCGTGAAAGCCACGAGGGAAAAAACGTTGCGCACCAAAGCAGGCGCTTCAAAACTGCGGCGGTAACGGAGGATCAGATCAAAGATGAGGGTGTTGAGCGCGGCCACCCCCAGATACGCGAGGATCGAAAACAGAACCAGTCGCAAGACATCGACGATGGTGTCGGTCTGGGATGTGAGACCACCCGCTTGAGCATGCAGCCTGTGCGTGCGCAACCACTCGCGCAGCGGAGCATCAAAACAAGCGATCACATAAACCGCCAGCACCACGATGGCTGTCACCATCAGGAAAAATGCGAGTTTGTTGTTTTTGCGGGGTTGGGTCACGGGCTGTAATTCATGTTGGTGAACAATCCACTTAACTCCTTGATCTTCCGATCCGTCTCCTTCATCTGGCGATCCGTCTCCTTCTGGGAAAGGGCCAAGCGTTCGACGATTTGTTGGAGTTACGCAGTGGACATGGCCGCAACCTGCCATCCCCGGCACCTTGTGTCAAGGCGCGGCGGACTGGTTCCGTCCCCTGTGATCGCCACCGATGGTTTCCTGCAACCAATCTAACAATGTGGCCAAGGGTTGCCGTTGCTGCAACTGCCGCGCCCGCTGCATGGCGTTCTCCTTGATGGTAGCGTCTTCCAGACAGCTTTTTAAAAGCGGCAACAAGCGCTCTGCGGTGAGCCGTCCGATGCCAATGCTCAAGCCCGCCCCCAAGCGCTCCACCCGGGCGGCATTGTCGGGTTGGTCCAATGACATATGCACGACGAGCTGGGGGATGCCCGCAGCGAAGCATTGTGCCACGGTTCCGATCCCCCCGTGATGCACCATGACCGCGGCACGCGGCAGCAGCAAACTGAAGGGAGCATAGGCTGACACAAAGATGGAGGCAGGAAGGTTCTTCGGCACCTGCTCGGTTTTTGTTGTTAGAAATACCGCCCGGCAACCCAGCTTGGACACCATCTGGACTGCGGTTTCGAAAAATGCGGTGGCATGATACTGGCCAGTGCCTGCGGTGAAGAGTATGGGTTTTTCACCCGCAGTGAGAAAACGGTCGAGTGCCGGTTCCATGCCGCGTTGTTGCACCATGTCCTCTAACGGGAAATCCCATTGCAAGGTGTTTGCCGGATGATCCTTTTCCACACTGGCATACCAGCTTGGGAAAAGCGCCAGCACGCCGTCCGGCGAATGATGCCATGGTTTCCACAATCGGGTAGGCGGCTGCACGCCATGGACGGCACAAGCCTCGACCACCGCTGGCAGGGCGAAGCGGTCATAAGGACTCGGCAGCGAAAGGATGAACTTGCGCAGCGCTAGTGGTAGCATGCGCAGGAAGCGGAATCCAGGAAGCACCAGCGGGACATCATCGGCGCTCATCATCGCTGCTGGATAAAAATGCACCGTAATCAAAGGAATCCGGTGTTTTTCGCGGGCAATTCTGGCACCGAACGAGATCATCGGCGCCAACATCAGGTCGGGTTTGCCAATTTCACGAACGACCCGGTCGATGGCCGCGGCACAAGGAGCGGTCGCACGCCCGGCATAGGTGAATGCCACTTGCTTATAGCTATCCGGACGCCACAAACCCGCGTCCGCAAGCATCAGAGGCAGCACATCTGGTTCGGGTGGAAAGAACTCAATGCCCGCAGCTTCCACGGTCTGTTGATAGACGGCGGAGGCGATCATCGTGACACGATGCCCACGCTCTAACAATTTGCGACTCAGCCAAATGAACGGGAAAATGCTACCTGATGTGCCAAATGGGAGAAGGAGTATGTGACTCATGATGATGCTTTGCGGCTGCACACTGCGCTTCTAGCGAAGTCACCGTTTGCCGGCATGTTTCAGGAGAATCCGCCTGATCTCGGCGATGCCGAGCGGGTGCCGGTGCGTCCAGTGGTCAGATGGGACGATGAGTTCGCTCTCGGCACCATCGAGGTGACTGCTCCAGTAGGGCACGAGGCCATCGGTGCTGACGGGCGGGGTATGGTTCAGATTGCCGCCCTTGCCGCGGTCGCCGATGATGGAATGGAAAGGCACCCCATGGGTCGTTGGGATCTTGTCGATGGTGGTCACGAAGCGGTTGCCCGGTTTGAGGACGTCGAGGCTGTTAGGGATGCGTTGGAGTTTGTCGCCGGAGTAATCAGGCTTCATCAGGCTGACGGCTTTGGCCTGATCCGCAGCCAGTCCCGGGGCGGTGGCGTTGCCGCCGATGATGTTGGACAGGAGGCGGGCGCCGAATCCAGTGGCCCGGTTCGCGCCACGGTGGGAGGCCGAGGCAAAGATGACGCGGGCGATTTCAGGCCGGTGCTGGAAAACAAACGCACTCGAGAAAATCCGGCGGGTTTCTTCTGACACTGGCAGTTTTGCGGGCGGCATGTCATAGTAGGCATTCCAGATTTTCATACCGCTGTCGGTGATCAACTCGCGGGCGATCATGCCACCCATGCTATGACCGATGACGACCATTTTTTTGTGATCGGGGTAGTAGGAGTTGATGGCATCCATCTGCTTGCGCAGGACCGCGGCCATCAACGGATAGGGGTAACCGGTCGGATAACTGAAGAACCAGACCTGGTAATTCTTGCGGATCGTCGGGTCGGTCCGCAGGGATTCTATCAAGGGAGCCCAGGTGGCTTGTGAATCTCCGAGTCCATGAATGCAGAGGATGGGGATTTTCCTCGGGTCATAAGGTTGCAGGCGTGCCAGGCGGGTGCTTGAGGCGAACTCGCCAGGGTTCACCAGGCGCTGGAGTTCCTTCTTGCGGGGTGCCAATTCCGCCAGCGCCAGCGCCAGAGGCGCGGTGAAATCCGCAGCCACCGGATAGGTGTGGCCGGCGAAATCCACGGTCTCGGTTGATAGAGGATCGATGTAGGTGGCGGTGCAATTGCGACCTTTGAACTGCAGCACCTCGGTCACGCCATAGTAGACGTTTTTTCCCTGGATGAAGGGATCGAACTTGGTCGGATCAAAATCCTTGCTGGCAATGACCATGGGTGCTCCCAAGCCGTCTTTCAGAGTGCGATCCTTCACCAAAGTGCCCTTGAACTGATAGCGGTCGGCGGGAAGGATGCGGAAATGCGAGGGATCATGCTCGGGCTTGCCATCGGAAGCCACGGAAAAACTCCAATTGCCGTCGGCACCCGGACAAATCAACGGGGCTTTCCATGGCTCCAATCCGGCATCGTGGATGACCTCGAAAATGCGCCCCACCGCAAAATTGTAATCCTTGCGGGCTGGCGCATCGTCCGGGTGTTTCGCCAGGACCGCTCCGGCCGCCGCCGCTGCGTCAATGAAGCCGCCAATCCGCACTTGGGGCGGTTGCGCGGGTTGCTTGAGAGTCCGGGCGATGATGTGGCCGGCGGGCGTGACCGGCTGGAACTTCGGCTGCTTTTCGCTGACCGAGGAATAATTCGTGCAGCTTGTGACGGCCAGCGTCAGTGCCATCAGGACGGGGAGGAAACAGGATGGTGTTTGCATGTTGTGGAAGGTCTGTATCTATCATGCAGCGGGCGGGAGTCAATGAAGGATTTCCCGCTGCGCCTCCGCAGGGGGGCGTGACAAAAAAATTCCGACGCGTGGAACCCATACGCCGCAAGGGTTTCAGAGGATTCGAGGTGCGAATTGAAAACAATCCTTGCTAATTTCGCAAATGCCCGCATGTTGCGGGCCGCTGGTGCGCCGTTTGGCTGTGCCAGTGCGCTTTATTGATTCCTTGACGCCGCAGTCAAATGAAGTGTGGAAAGAATTGGCGTCATTAGAACTGAAAACAATGGATATCTACGTGGGCAACTTGCCCTATACTGCTACTGAAGGAGACGTTACTGGTCTCTTTGCCAACTTTGGGCCGGTCGAACGGGTCAAAATCATCACCGACCGCGAAACCGGGCAATCCAAAGGATTTGCCTTCGTGACGCTCGGAGACCAATCCCAGTTGAACGCGGCTGTTGAAGCCCTCAACAATTACGATTATAACGGACGTGCGCTTCGCGTGAACGCCTCCGAACCCAAGGAATCCCGGCCCAGTGGCGGCGGCGGTTACGGCGGCGGCGGTGGTGGCGGCGGCTATAAGGGCGGCGGCGGTGGCGGCGGCTATAAAGGCGGCAGCGGCGGCGGCGGCGGCTATAAAGGCGGCAGCGGCGGCGGTGGCGGCTATAAAGGCGGCAGCGGCGGCGGCGGCGGCGGTTATAAGAGTGGCGGCAGCAAAGGCGGCGGCGGCTGGTAATCCCGGTCTCGCTCAACTGAATTTTCAACCTCACCCGGACCTCTTCACAGGGGCCCGGGTGTTTCTTGTGATTCCGTTATAGGTGTTCTCATGAACATTTTAAATTTGACCTTGCGACTTTTCGGGGGCATCAGTTTCCGCAGTGGACCGTCCTTTGACATCCTTGTTTGTGGATTGCGATTCGTACTTCGCGTCGGTCGAACAGCATCTGGATGCCTCCTTGCGCGGCCGACCGGTGGGCGTGGCACCGGTGATGGCGGAAAGCTCGTGCTGCATCGCCGCGAGTTATGAGGCCAAGGCGTTTGGCGTGAAAACCGGCACCCGGATCAGCGAGGCGAGGGTCCTGTGTCCGGGCATCGCCATCGTGGAAGCAAAACCCGCCGAATACATCCGCTACCATCACCGCATTGTCGCCGCCGTCGAGGACTGCATCCACGTCGAGGCCGTGCTGAGCATCGATGAAATGTGGGCCTGGCTGCCCTACAATCTGCGCGAACCGGCCACCGTCGAAACCATCGGCAGGCGCATCAAGGCGACCGTCGCCCGCGACGTATCTCCGGTCATCAAGGTGAGCATCGGTGCCGGCCCTAACAAATATCTGGCGAAGATCGCCAGCAAGATGCGCAAGCCCGACGGGCTTTTCCTCATCCGCCCGTGCGACCTGCCGGACATCCTGCATGTCCTCGATTTGCGCGACCTCACCGGCATCGCCCACAGCATGGAAACCCGCTTGCACGCTGCGGGCATCCATACCGTGGCCGGCCTGTGCGCGGCATCCAAGCCGGTGCTGCACGGCGTGTGGGGCGGGGTGTTAGGCGACCGCCTGTGGCACCTGTTGCGCGGCGATGAAATCCCCGACCTGGTTTCCGCCCGCAAGTCGATCAGCCACTCACATGTGCTACCGCCAGCCAGCCGCGCGCCCGAACGCGCCTGGCCCATTCTCTGCAAATTGTTACACAAGGCCTGCGAACGCTTGCGCGCTCACGGCCTGTTAGCCGGCGCGCTCACCCTGCAACTCGCCTTCCCGAGGGGCCCGTCATGGGCCGCCGAAACGCGCACCGCGGAAACCGACTCGACCCTCACCCTCATGCGTTTGTTAGAAAAACTGTGGCGCGAGCGGCCCGACCCGCGCCACCCGCTGTTGCAGGTGGGCGTGGTGCTCACGCGCCTGTGCGAACACGGCAACTACACGCCGTCCTTGTTCCAAGCCGCCAGCGATCCCATGGCCGCCACCGACACCGCCAAACACCAGCGCCTCGATGCCGCCCTTGACCAACTCCGCGCCCGCTACGGCCGCCGCGTGGTGTACTTCGGCAGCGTCCATGAAAGCCGCGACCACGCCCCCATGCGCATCAGTTTCACCCACATCCCGGATGTGACACTGGAACAGGATTGATAGAAAAAGCCGCCGGAGGTGATCCGGCGGCTGCTAGATTGTTGAATGAACGGATTGAAAAATCAGGCGAGTTTGACTTCTTCCTTCTTTCCTTCCCCGCCCTTCTTGCATTTTCCGCATTGGGCGAGTTTGGGTGCTTCCTTCTTGTCCTTGTCGCACTTCTTGCACTTGCCGCAATCAGCGAGTTTGGCTTCTTCCTTCTTGTCCTTGTCGCACTTCTTGCACTTGCCGCAATCGGCGAGTTTGGGTGCTTCCTTCTTGTCCTTGTCGCACTTCTTGCATTTGCCGCAATCGGCGAGTTTGGGTGCTTCCTTCTTGTCCTTGTCGCACTTCTTGCATTTGCCGCAATCGGCGAGTTTGGCGTCTTCCTTCTTTCCTTCCCCGTCCTTCTTGCATTTTCCGCATTGGGCGAGTTTGGCTTCTTCCTGCTTGATGTCCTTGACGGAATCGGCGAAGGAGAGTGGGCTGATGATCAATGATGCGCAAAGAGCGCTGAGTAGCAGTTTCATACTAATGTGGTTGGTGGTGGTGGTTTGGGGTTGTGGGCAGAAGTTACCCGGCTTTTACAGTTCCGCAAGTGGAAATCATGAAAAAAAATTCCGCCTTCCGGAAAAATCCGCTCGGGATTCATCATTGTAACGCCGCCAAGACGAAAATGTTTCCAAAATAAACCGGTTTTTTCACGGGCCGACCGTCCGGCCCATTGGACTCGGCCGCTGCAAAGTCCGGCCTATGCGGTACGGAAGGATGGCTTAGAGTTCCATCTTGAAAAAATCCCGCATGACTTCCCGGTATACGTCGCGTTTGAAGGAAGGCAGCCAATCGAGATCGAAATCCTCCGGTTGGATCCAGCGGTAGGCCCGGAATTCCTGCGGCGTTTGATGCACGTTGACCTGCGGCGCAGACCGCTTCAACTTGCACAGGAAATACGTCTGCTCCTGCCCATGACTGCCATGCTTGCGGAGCTTTTTCCCCCGCACAGCCTGCGGATAGAGGTAGCGATAACCCGTACGCTGGCCGATCACCTTGTAATGCCGTGGTTCAAAACCCACCTCCTCGCGCACCTCGCGGAACAGCGCTTGTTCGGGCGATTCTCCCATGTCCACTCCGCCTTGCGGGAATTGCCAGGCCCCGGGGATGCTCGCCCGCTCGCAGATCAGTAAACGCCCGGCTGCATTCACCACCACGGCGGCGACGTTTGGACGGTAGCGAACCATGCCGCCAAGATATATGCTCCACCCCTCGCTGGCAATCCTTAACTTTTCCGAATCTTTGTGACTCGTGCTGGCCAAGCGGCAATCCTAATGCTACCTTCCGCCCATGTTCCATAAAATCTTCCTCGCCTTGGCGGTGGTTCTGCTCGCATGCCCGCTTCCTCTCCATGCCCAGACCCCGAAACCCACCCCCACCCCGACTCCCGCCGCCAAAGATAAAATCGATGACTCCCAACAGCCTAACCGTTTCTGGCAGGCCAGCGTCGGCGGCGGCCACTACATGGTGGCGCTCGACCGCATTTCCGCCATCAGCCGCCATAAGTATCTGCTGGATGGCGGCATCATCGTCGATGAAGTCACTGTGGACGCCCTCGGACAGGCGCTGGCACGCTTTTATTTCCTCGCTCCCGTCACCGATGCGACGGGCAGCGCGGCGGGCAGCGCAGCCGCCCGCATCGTCGATCGCGGCCGCGAACTCATCGACAAGGCGGCCTCCAATCTCGGTACCAACGTGCAAAACATGGTGGTCAAAAAATTTCCGGAAACCACCCACGCCCACACCATCGAATACCGCGTCATGTCCGTCGAAGAACTCAGCGGCCTCTACAACAGCGTGCGCACCGCCTGGGAATCGAACCACGGCCGGAAATTCACCATCAAGTGATCGATGCCATGCAGGTTCTGGCAGAACCCAACCCGGCCGCCGGCAAGACCGACGCCGGCACCGCCAAGGCCAAGAAACCTGGTAGGGGCCAAGGCAAGGCGGAACTCAACACGATCCCACCCTAACAAACGCACTCGTTGAGGATGTTCTCCAACATTTCCTGACGGCCGGAGGCGATCACCGGCTCGGGATTTGCGGCGACATGCTCGGCGAGATCCGCGAGGGTGACCTGCTTGTTCTCGACCTTTTGGCCGATGCCGGAATTCCAGGAAGCATAGCGCTCGCTGACGAACTGGCCGAGGCGGCCGTCGGCCCGCACGGCGGCGGCGATCTTGAGGCCGCGGGCGAATGCGTCCATGCCACCGATGTGGGCGTGGAAAAGGTCGAGCGGTTCGTGGGATTCGCGGCGGCGTTTGGCGTCGAAGTTGAGGCCGCCGGTGGTGAAACCGCCCATTTCCAGCACCTTGAGCATCACCTTGGTGGTGCCGTAAAGATCGGTCGGGAATTGGTCGGTGTCCCAACCGATCAACGTGTCGCCCTGGTTGGCGTCGATCGAGCCGAGTGCGCCGGCATTGATCGCCACGGTGAGTTCGTGCTCCATCGTGTGGCCGGCCAAAGTGGCGTGGTTGGTTTCGATGTTGAGTTTGAAGTCGCCTAACAAATCATACTCGCGCAGGAAGTTGAGGCAGGCCGCGGCGTCGGAGTCATATTGATGGGTAGAGGGTTCGCGGGGTTTGGGTTCGATGTAGAACTGGCCGGTAAAGCCGATGGCGCGTTTGTAATCGACGGCCAGATGGAGCAGCGTGGCGAGGTGGTTGAGTTCGCGATCCATCCGGGTGTTGAGCAGCGAGGCATAACCTTCGCGACCGCCCCAGAACACATAACCGAGCCCGCCGAGCGCGTGGGTGGCGTCGATGGCCGCCTTCACTTGCGCGGCACCGTAGGCGAACACCTCGGCGTTGGGCGAAGTGCCGGCACCTTGCGAGTAGCGCGGGTGGCCGAACAGGCAGGCGGTGCCCCAGAGGAGTTTTTTACCGGATGCCTGTTGGAGTTGGCCGAGGTGGGCGGTCACTTCCTGCAGCGCGGCGGTGGATTTCTTGTAATCGTTGAGTTCCGGCGCGACGTCGCGGTCATGGAAACACCAAAAATCAATGCCGAGCTTGCCGAGGAATTCGAAGAACACATCGGCGCGCCGTTTTGCGTTAGAGAGCGAATCCGAGTAATCCTCCCATGGCATCACCGCAGTGGGTGCGCCGAAGGGATCTCCCAAGCCGTTGCGCATCACATGCCAATAAGCGGCGGCAAAGCGCAGGTGGTCATGCATCGATTTGCCCTCGACCAACTCTTTCGGGTTGTAGTGCTTGAACGCGAGCGGATTCTTGGAGGTGGGACCTTCATAGGGGATTTGCGGGATCTCGGGGAAGTATGACATGGCGGCGGAGAGCATGAATACTCCGAACCCATGAGCAAGACCAAATTGCTGAATGGTGCAGACGGATGGAGGGCTTTTTCCCGGGTTGCCACTTTGGCGCTTGGAAGTGGCGGCGCGGCCTTGCACAGTTCCGGACATGCGCACAAAAGCGGTGTCATTGTTGCAGGAATTGACGGATGCCCATGCGGTTCCCGGCCATGAGGATGAAGTCCGGGCGATCTTCGTGGATGAGTTGGAGGAATGTGGAGAGCTGTCCACCGACCGCCTGGGCTCGGTGTTCTGCGAGTTGGCGGGCGAGGGGCCGCGGGTGTTGGTGGCCGGACACATGGATGAGGTCGGCTTCCTCGTGCAGAACATCACGCCGGATGGGTTTGTCCAGTTCGTGCCCGTCGGCGGATGGTGGGAACACACTCTGTTAGCACAACGCGTCGAAATCCTCACCCGCAACGGCGATAAAATCCCCGGGGTCGTGTCTTCGCGCCCCCCGCATTTCCTGCCAGAAGCCCAGCGCCGCCAGGTGTTGGCCATCGACCAAATGTTCATCGATGTGGGGGCGGAATCCCGCAGCCAGGCGATCGGGGAATTCGGCATCTCGTTAGGCGATCCGATCGCCCCGTGTTCGGCGTTCACCCCGCTGGCGCGCGAGGATTATTTCATGGCCAAGGCTTTCGATAACCGCGTCGGCATGGCTGCGGTCATCCAGACCGGCCAAATCCTCGCCCGTTCGGCTCATCCCAATCACCTTATCCTCTGCGGCACCGTCCAGGAGGAAGTCGGCCTGCGCGGTGCGAAAACCGCTGCGACTTTCGCCAATCCCGACGTCGCCATCATCCTGGAATGCCCGCCTGCGGATGACCTCCCGGGTTTTGCCCGCGCCGATGGCCAGGGGCTGTTAGGCAGCGGTGTGCAAATCCGCATGTTCGACCCCACCGCCATCGCCAACCCACGCCTCGCGCGGCTGGCCATCGATATCGCGTGTGCCCAAGGCATTTCCCATCAGGTCACCGTGCGCCAGAGCGGCGGCACGGACGCCGGTTCCTTCCATCTGGCAAACCACGGCATTCCAAGCATCGTGCTGGGGGTCCCGGCCCGTTATATCCATTCGCACAATGCCATCATCGACCTCAACGACCATCTACAGATGCTCGCGCTGGTCATCGCGCTGGTCCGGCAGCTCGATCAGGAAACCGTGGACGGCCTCTCGGCTTATCTGTGATCCAGGGACATGGCGAAAAACCCGCTCGGGAGTTGCAGCGTAGCGGGTGCCTCTGGCTCCAGACCGCCTGCGGGGCGTCTCGCCCCGTGCCGGTAGTCACATTCTTTTTTGAATCTGGTATTCCGCCTAATACACCCAATGCTCACGCGGTGACGCAGCGCACCGACACAGAGGAATCGCTTGGTTTCCCTGTCGGGTTTTTCGGTCGGGTTTTTTCGTGAAATTTCCTGATTTTTGTGGTTTCGACTGCTGTTTTCGGGTTGATCGGCTCAGGCCGCAGGGCTTGATTGCGTCATGAACCGCCAATTTCCAAAATCCCTCCACGATCTCGGATTTTCCGGGCTGGCGGCGGTGTTGGCGGCGGCGGGGGTGGTCCCGCATCACGCGAAAGCCCTGTGGCGGGCACTGTATCGCGAGAGCGCGCTGGATCTATCAGCCTGCGATTTCCTGCCCCCCCTGCAACGCTGGGTCCATCAATCCGTGGGCGCAGGCAAAGCGTTTTTCCTCGATGTCCCCGAGGTGGTCGATGAAATCCGCAGCACGGACGGACTCACGCGCAAATTCCTGCTGCGCCTGTGCGACGGCCAAATCATCGAGACGGTGCTGATGGGTTACGACGCACGCCAGACGGTCTGCGTAAGCACGCAGGCGGGCTGCGCGATGGGCTGCGTGTTTTGCGCCACGGGCCGGATGGGGTTTGTGCGCCACCTGCGGCCCGGGGAAATCGTCGCCCAGGTGTTGCACGCCCGCCGCATCCTCCAACAAATCCATCCTCACAAACGCCTCCGCAACCTCGTCCTCATGGGCATGGGCGAACCCCTCAACAACCTCAATGCCGTACTGCAAGCACTCGACATCATCTCCGATACGCGCGGCATCGGCATCGGCCCGTCGAAAATCGCCATCAGCACAGTCGGCGTGGTGCCGGGCATCCTGCAACTTGCCGCGGAAGCGCGGCCCTACCGCCTGGCTGTTAGTTTGCACGGTTCCACCGACGAAGAGCGCACGGCACTCGTGCCCGCCGGCCGGCGCTGGCCGCTGGACACCTTGATCGACGCCTGCCGTAGCTATGGCAAGACCACCGGCAAGCGGATCTTTTTCGAGTGGACCTTGATCGCCGGAACCAACGATGCGCCGCAAACCGCGGTTCGCCTGGCCAAGCTGCTCGATGGCATCGACGCCCATATCAACCTGATCCCGCTCAACCCGACCGATGGGTTCGCCGGAACCGCCAGCCCATCCGGCCTCGCATTCCAGAAAATCCTGTTAGCCGCCGGATTCCCCTGCACCTTCCGCCAGAGCCGCGGCATCGATGTGGCAGCCGGTTGTGGAATGTTGCAGGCCGCCAAGCGGAGAGTGTCCCTGCCGGACTGCGATAGCACGCGGCCCATCACCGAATAGGGGAACCTCAATTGACTGATCGTCAGCAAGTCATGACTGCGCAACAAAATTTTGACAATTTATCTGACACATAACACATAATAGGCAGATCGTCGAAAAGTTCGTGATGCCCGAATGGATGGCGTGAAGCATGTGCTAAAACAACCCCGTCGGAAAAGCTTACAGTGATTGCCCTCCGGGTGTCCGGATTTTTGACACATCACCCGATCCGACGGGTCACGAAAAACTTCCATATCTTTCAATGCTTTGATCCTCAGCAGCTGGTGATCTGATGGGGCCAATTGGCATAGATCCTGCTTGCATTGTGTTTTCGGTATTGCCTTAGCCAAACCGCACCATGCACAGTCGCGAGTTTCTCGGCGAAGTGATTATTCGTCTGGTGGCTCGTGTTATCCACCCGTGGGCAATAGCGAACTTTAGATCTGGAGATCTGTCAGGTTCTCCCATCGAGTCAACCACCACAACCACCATGAAAACCACCACCACGCTTGCGGCGTTGGCCCTTGCTGCCACGCTTTCTTCGACCAACGCCACTCCTATCATCGACCTGTTCGAATACGGGGTCAATATTGACGGAGCTGTATCAAACAACTCTGCTCCCGCCGGAGTCAACATCAGCGGATTCGACACCGGAACCGGCCTGGGAACAATCCTGATGGCACTGAGTGGAGCAGGGCCACATTACTGTAGCCTGTTTGTCGATCATGAGATTGATGAGTCGATCAATACGTTCTTCAACGAATTCGGCACGGCGGCAGGGGCACCGGTGGCCGGCCAGTCATGGGAAATCGACGAGCCGGGGTATGTCTTCGGCGACATCTATACCAACTTCGTCGCCGGCACCCTCGACAACAGCAATGGCGTATCACCGAACTCACCCGATGACGTCTCGATGGCACTCGGTTGGAATGTCACGCTTGCTTCCTGGGAATCCGCCACGGCCTATTTCACCCTCAGCGAAACCGCTCCGACCAGTGGTTTTTACCTGAAGCATTTCGATCCCGATTCCGGCGGAGCGGTGTATTTCTCCAGCGCCCTGAACGTCACCGGATCGCCGGGTGGCGGCGTGCCGGATGGCGGTTCCACGCTGGCCTTGCTGTTGTGCGCCTGCGGTGGTCTCGCCGGCTGGCGTTCCCTGCGTCAATCCTTCCTGTAATTGCAGTTAACCCCAATCACATCCCCTACGCCCATGAAAACACGTAATGTCGAAAAATGGATTCGTCGATCCTCGCTCCTCGTGAGCCTGTTGGCATTTTCTCTACCGGCACTTGGAGTTCCGCCGGTGGTCAGGACCATCCCCTGGGTCGCTAACCAACCGCTCATTCCGCACGACACCTGGTCGGGCAAGCTGGTCACCGTCAAAGGCACCAGCAACGTCCAGGGAGCTCCCAACCAGTATTTCTGGGACTTCGGTGATGGCAGCCCGGTCGCCACCGGAACAGTTGGCAACCAGTATGTCATCGAGGCAAAGCATGCCTATACAGGACCCGTCGGGCTGGTTTTCACCGCCACGCTGACCGTGAAAAACACCACCACCGGTGAACAGGGAGAGGCCAAGTATTATGTCAAGATCGAGGACAAGACCTTGCCGGTGGAGGTCAACTTCGCCATCGACGAAGGCCTGTGGTACTTGTGGAAGAACGCTGGCCGCGGTTCCGGGCAGTATTGGTGGAACAACATCCAGTATGGCAATCACTATGGAAATAGCACCGCATCCGCAGTGCAGGCGTTCGCGAGTCAGGGCCATTTGGAAAACCAGCCGTGGAATCCCTACTCAGAGGCGGTCACGGGAGGCATTGATTACCTGACGGCCAACCTGCAAAGGCAAGCGATGTCCCTGCAAGAGGGGGGGGTGAACCCCGACTCCAATAGCAATGGCAGCGGCCTTTTCTGGCCTTCGGATCATCCGATCTACGAGACCGGTGCGGTGATCGATGCGCTGGTCGCCACGGGCACACCCGCCGCGACCGCGCGCACGGGAGATGCGACCTATGTCAAGGGGAAAACCTATCAGACGATTGTGCAGGACATGGTGGACATGTATGCATGGGGCCAGGGAGATCCCCCCTATTGGTATGTGGGCGGATGGCGTTACGGTTGGAATAGCGACGCCGATAATTCGGCTTCCCAATGGGCGGCGATCGGCATGATTGCCGCAGAGCGACATTTCGGCTGCACGGTTCCCCAGTGGGTAAAGGACCGCAACCTCCAATACCTCAACTATTCGTATAATGGCACGGGCTATTTCGGCTACCAAGGTCCGGGTGCCAATCGTTGGTACTCAACCGGCCCGTGCGGAATGGTTCAGCTTTCCTTTGACGGCAAGGACGTCACGGATCCCAAGTGGGCTGCTAGCCAAACGTTCATCGCCAATAACTGGAACTCTTTCATTACCTGGCAAGATGCACGCTACTACTCTTGGTATGCGTTCGCCAAAGCCATGCGGGTGGCCTTGCCACATCCGGTCGTCACCCTGCCTGGCGGCAAGGATTGGTACAACGACAACGTCGACGGTTTGGCAAGATTGTTGGTGAACTCACAGCAAGCGGATGGCTATTGGCCTTACGACGGATGGCCCTTCGTCGGCTACCAGACGGCCACCGCGTGGAATCTCCTCATCCTGAACCCGACGTTGTTCAAGGCCGGCTCTCCAGTGGCGGTCGCCAAGGCCAACCCTAATCCGGCAATCGCCGGGCAGACCATCCAGTTGGACGGGAGCGCGTCGTACCAGCAGGACTCTGCCAAGCTGATCGATTCCTGGGAGTGGGATCTCGACAACGATGGAACCTATGATATGTCCGGCCCCTTTGCCACGGTGTCGTTTCCCACTGTCGGCAGTTATCCGGTGAAACTGCGGGTCACCGACAACGCCACACCCGAGGAGTCGGCGGTCACCACCCTGACGATTGTGGTCAACATCCCGCCGCTGGCTCCGACCGCAGTGGCTGGCGGTCCCTATAACCTCTGCCCGGGAACGACGCCCTGGTTCCTGAATGGTGCCGGTTCGGTCAATCCGGATGACGGCCAGCATGAACCCGGCTCGTTCCCTGGTGACTCTATCAAGTCCTACGCATGGGATCTCGACGGCGACGGGCAGTTCGACGATGCGGTGGGTGCACAGCCCGATGTGACGGCGTTCTTCCTGGCAAAAGGAGTTGGCAGTTACCTCATCCAGCTCAAGGTGACCGATAATACGGCCGCCTCGTTCCCAAGCAGCGGGTTCGGTGATTTGTCAGGCACCACCTCGACGGTTGTCAACGTGCTGGTGCCATCGGATCCGGTGTGTTCCTGCGTCAGCGATCTCGTCGCCAGGGCGAAACCCGGCAAGGTGCAACTGGTCTGGACCCACACGGGAGCCCACCACTACAATGTCTATCGGGGAACGGTCAGCGGAGGGCCGTACCTCAAGATCGCTTCCACCACCTCGACCTATTGCACCTATCTGGATCACACGGTGGTGAACGGCATGACCTACTACTACGTCGTCCGGGAAGCGAACCTGATCAACACTGAAGAGTGCCAGTCGAATCAGGCCAGCGCTAGGCCGAAGATCCGCTGACAGCGCGGGCCGGCACATGACCTGACTTGTGCCCGCAACTCAAGACCGGCAGACATCGTCTGCCGGTCTTTTTTGTTGAGTGGGCGGCCGCTGACGCGACGCGAAGAATGACGGAACTCAAATCACAGATGCGTGGTTCCAGCGGGAAACCTGCGGAGTTCGCAGCGGTCAATCCGCCGGGTGCTCACTATCGCGACGGATGGATTGCTGGCGGGCGTGGCGTTGTTCCAACTGCGTGATCGCCTCGGCCACGACGCGGCGGCTCAGTTCATGCACCTCGACGCCTTGTCCGATGCCTTCTAGCAGGGTGAGCGTCAGTTCGCCGCCCAGATGAATCCTGAACTCGTCGAGTCCCCGGACCACTAACAGGTCGCCCGCGGCATCCGTGTGGAGAAGTTCATTGGCGAAGAGGTCGAAGCCGAGAGCCTCCAGCAAACGGAGCACGCGCTCGGCGTCCGCCTCCCCCAGCTTGCCTAACAACCGTGAGCAGAGGACATCAAGGGCGATTCCGACAGCCACCGCCTCGCCATGCCGGATGCGGTACTCGGCAAGATGCTCGAGTTTGTGCGCGGCCCAGTGACCAAAGTCGAGCGGCCGTGCCGAACCCATTTCAAACGGATCACCGGCTGTCGCGATGTGGTTGACATGCAGTTCCGCCGAACGATGGATCAGCCGCCGCATCGCAGCCGGGTCGAACGCCGCCAACTGTCCGGCCTCGGCTTCGAGGCGGTCGAAGAACAACGCATCCCGGATGCAGGCCACCTTCACGGCTTCGCTGTACCCGCCGCGCTTGTCGCGGTCCAGAAGTGAGTCAAGCAAGGTGAAATCGTTGATGACGGCAAACGGCACGGCGAAGGCACCGATGAAGTTCTTCTTTCCGAAAGCGTTGATCCCGTTCTTCACTCCAACCCCGGAATCGGCCTGACTCAAGGTGGTGCTGGGCACCCGCACATGGCGCACCCCGCGATGGGCGGTCGCCGCCGCCAGGCCGGCCACGTCGAGCATCGCCCCACCACCGACGGCGATGAGGAACGAATGACGATCGATGCCGTGGCGATCGATCTCGGACTGGATTTTCGAGACATGGAAGTAGGAGTTCTTGAGGCGTTCTCCACCTTCCACCACGACGGGTGGCGCGACGAGTTGCAGCCGGTCGCGCAGCGGCTCGAAATAGCGTTCGATATTGCGGGCGAGCCAGGGCTGGGCGGCACTGAGCCCTTCGTCCATCACCACCAACACATGGGGCACGGTCACCGGCGCCGCTTCTGATAGAACGTCGGCGAGCAGCGGATTGTCAGAAGCAAAGAGGTGTTCCGTAAAGAACACTCGGTGTCTGAACGCCACCGCGATGGTGTGTTGCAGTGCTTTCATGGGTCCGTCTTGTTGTGGGTTCCGGCGCCGGCGGTGCCTGATTCAAGTCCGCCCCGCCATCCTGCACGCATCAGGCACCGCGATAAAGAGTAAAGTCATCCTTCCATGAATGCGTACGGTGTGCCGGTGACGTTGCGCGAACTACGCCGTCCACACCCCGGCGATTTTGGTATTGCAGAATTTGCATTTGCCCGCATCGAGATCCATGCGTGTCACGCGGAACACGTCGCGTTCGATGATCGCCTTCTTGCAGTTGGGGCAAAAGGTGGTTTCGGCGTCGGCCAGCCCGCGCACGTTGCCGATGTAGGCGTAGCGCAGGCCCGACGCGCGCGCGATCGACCGTGCTTCTAACAGGAAATCCACCGGTGTGGGCGGCAGGTGGGACAGCTTGTGCTGCGGATGGAAGCGCGAGAAGTGAAGCGGCTGATCCTCGCCGAGGTTTTTCACGACCCATTCGCACATTCTTGTGATCATGTCCGGTTTGTCGGTATAGGTTGGAACGACCAGATGGATCAACTCGATCCATGTGCCCATGCTCTTGAACGTCTTCAGGATATTCAGGATTGCCTGGAGACTGCCGGCGTTGAGTTTCCAGTAGGTGTCGTCATCGAAGCCTTTGAGGTCCACGTGGGCGGCGTCCACATATTGGCCGAGGTCGCGCAGCGCGCGTTCGTCAATCGAACCGCAGGTGACAAGGATGTTCTTGACCTTGCGTTCGCGGGCCAGCTTGCACGTGTCATAAGTATATTCGTAAAACGCGACCGGGTCCGAGTAGGTGTAGGCAACCGACGGACACTTGAGCCACTCGGCCAAGGCGACCACGTCTTGCGGAAACATGCTGAGGCGCGCCATGTCATCGAAGCCGAGCGACTCCGGCAACGGCGGTCGCAAGCGCAACTCCGGACCGTAGGGATTCTTCGTCTGTTCCGGCGTTTTCTGCGAGATTTCCCAGTTCTGGCAATTCAGGCAGCGGAACACGCAGCCGGCGGTGGCCAGCGAAAACGTCCGGCTTCCGGGCAGGAAATGGAACAGCGGCTTCTTCTCGACCGGGTCCACGTGGAAGCTACACGGGTTGCCATAGGCCAGCGTGTACAGTGTGCCGTCCACATTGATCTTGTCCCGGCAATGGCTGCGATCACCCGGCTCGAGGATACAGTTGTTAGGACAAACCTTGCATTGGACGTTCTTGCCGAGCTTGAGGTAGTGATAGCCCTCCTTCACCCAGCCCCGCTGCTTCCACGCCTCCCACAACGGGCCGGTCGGCGCATCGTTCTTGAATATCTCCAACGTCCCTGTCGTTCTGGCATCTCTGGCGAAACGTGCCGCCAGCGCCACCACCGCGCCGCCGCCCGCCGCTCCGGCCAGTCCCGCCAGCGTACGGTTGATCGCTTCGCGACGCGTGCATCCGCGCTTGCCCGGCCCGGCAGGATTCGCCGTGTCGATTCCGGCCGTCACGTCATGTCCTGTTTCCTTGTCCATCTTCGAAATGCCTGATAGGTCGCCGGTACCGTATGCAACAGCATCGCCACCAGCAACGGGACATGCAGAGCCTTGTGAACGGCCAGCGCGGTTTTCGCATCCACGATCCCGCCCAGGCCGAATTCACCACTCATCATATAACCCGTCGTGAAGAATAGTATCACCAATAGCAACAAGGGCCAGCTACTAATCCGGATGATTTTCTCCAGCACGTAATGCGGAGATCTTTGCATGACTGGGCGGGCGCTCATATCCTGATCACCTTCCCTGCCACCAAACCGCAATCCCGGCAAGCACATTCAGGGCGGCGGCCAACCAGCAGACGGCCGTCACGCCGAACAGCGGAATCAACAACGTGCTCGCCAACAACGCACCCAGAAACGCCCCCACGAAATCCGCCGTATAGAGCCGCGAGGACGTCGTCGCGGCACCGCCGGATGCCGCCCGCCCCGCCAACGGAAACTCCATGCCGACCAACACGGCCAGCATGAATGCCAGCAACGGAATGGACCACTGAAGCGCAGGCAAGGCAACGCCGGTGTCGCCCAAACGCCCCAATATCATCAGTGCCAGCGGCAACAGCGCGGCAAACGCGGCGATGGTGAACGCGAGTCGCCACAAACCCGCAAGTGCGGGTCGCCTGCCTGCCTGTTTGCGCCGCGCATCCGCTCCGCAACCACCAGACGGGCCAGTGGCCCGTGCGCGGTTCTCGGGCGCTTCTTGTGTTGGCGGGTCTGGAGACTCGCGCGCTCGCCGGTTCTCGGGCGCTTCTTGCGCTGGCGAGTCTGGAGACTCGCGCTCCCGCCGGTTCTCGGGCGCTTCTTGCACTGGCGAGTTTGGAGACTCGCGCTCCCGCCGGTTCTCAGGCGCTTCTTGCGCTGGCGAGTCTGGAGACTCGCGCTCCCGCCGGTTCTCGGGCGCTTCTTGTGTTGGCGGGGCTGGAGACTCGCGCTCCCGCCGGTTTGCGAGCCAGGCACCGGTCGCCAGTCCCGCCATGAACATCGTGACGATCATCCCGAGCTGCTGGTAGAGCGAGCCGTAGAGGATCTGGCAACCTAACAGAAGCACAACTTCCAGTGCCGACGCCGCGAAGCCGGACGCGAAGATGGCCAGCGGCACCGCGCGCATCCGTAACAGATAGATCGCGAACGCAACGAGCAAAACCGCCTCCAGCACGCCGAACGAAACCTTGAATTGACTGATCCAGTGAAGCAGGTGGTAGTAATACAACACCGGATTGAAATCAGTGTTCACGGCGGCGGGCTGCGTAACGGCCCGCCGCATGTCCGCCATCCGGTCCGGCGTGAGCATCGCGTCGAGGTAGTTGCGCTGTACCAGCCGGGTCGGAATCCGGTATGCTTCGATCCGCGCGGCGATGTCGGAGTGCAGTGCGTCATCCGACGCCAGGAAATAAATCCGCCCGCCGGGAACTAGCAGTACATTGCGGAACGACGTCTGCAAGGTCCGGTGCGCCGAGGCCAGCATCCGCGCGAGTGCCGGGCTCACATAGTTTTCATAGCGGCCCAGCGCGAATGACAGCACTCCATCCGGCGACAGCACGCGCCGGACCTCGCTGAAAAACTCCGCCGTGTGAAACCGGTTGATCTGCGAGGTGGACGGGTCCGGCATGTCCACGATGATCACGTCGTAGCGTTCGCGGGTGCGCTTGATGAAGAGCCGTCCGTCGGTGTTGACGACCTTGATCCGCGGATCGGTTAGAACTCCGGGCAGAAACCTGCGGCCCGTCTCGCAGATCAGTGGATCGAGTTCCACATAGGTGACTTCCGCGAAGCCGTATTTCAGAATCTCCCGTGCGGTTCCCGAAACGCCGCCGGAAACCAGCAGCACCTTGCGCGCGGCGGGCCGTTGGATCATCGCGTAGTGAATCGTTTCCTCGATCTGCCCGCAGTTGTTAGTCGAGAACAACGGAACGCCGTTTTCGATGAAGTCATACTGGCCGGCGGATTCGGTGACTAGCAGTTTGCCGTAGGGAGAACTGGCGCGGAAAACGATCTTCTGCTGCGGGAACTGGAGAGCTGTCGAGAACGCATCCATATCTGACCATGAAAGGGCCGCAACACCGGCCGCAGCCAGGGCCGCTATTCCTAGCAAGGTTCTCTTCCCGCAACGAAATGCGATCACCGCGGCCAACCCCAGGTTCAACAGGGCGGGCGCGCATAACATGCCAAGATGATCCAACCAACGCACGAACACGAAAGTGAAGAGCACCCCGCCGGCCACGCTGCCGATACAGTCGGCAACATACACGTTGCCGATGCCGGCCGCATCATCGGGAACGACGGCGTCCCGCCGGCCATGTTCGGCATCCTGCCGAACACTCTTCCCGCCTCGCAAATCATCCGACACGCCAGGGAGTGCGTCGCAGGCGTTTTGGCACAACCTTGCGCGTTGGCCGAGCATCGAGCAGGCGAGTGTCAGCAGATAGCCGGAGACTATGCAGTAGGGCGACAGCAGCACGAAACTGCTGACGACGGTTTCGGTGACCCCGACCATCGCGCCGCGTAGGAACACGACGTTGCGCAGGGCGCGTAACAGAAACACTTGCGCGAGCGGCAGGATGGCCACGAGAATCAGGGCTAGAATCAGCACGCCAAGTGGATTGCGCAGTCGCCCGCTCGTGCGGCCCAGCCAGGAGCCAAGGCCTGTTAGCAACAACCAGTTGCCCAGCAGGATGCCCAGCACCATTTCGTTGCCCGCGAACGCGCCGAGCATTTCGCGCATCAGTGCCAGTTGCGTCATCACTGCGGATACGCCGAGCGCACCGATGGCGATGAGGATCCACCGTTTGGCGCAGCCGGACTCTGGCGCCATCGTGTCCATGATCTAGGGTTCCGATTCCTTGAAGGCTTCGACCTGATAGGTGAAAACTTTCGTGTCCGTTCCGCGCCACGCGTCCGGCGGGCAACCGGCTTTTTGCGCCAGCGTGTTCAGGAAATCCTCCTTCTTCGGAAAGTGTTCCCAAACCTGCGGCAGGTAGGTGGCGCTGCGGTCGGCGATTTGCAGCACCACGCCATCCTTGTTAGGCCGTAGTTTGTCCAGCAGATCGTCCGGCGAACCGAACGCCAGTGCTTGCGGCTCGGTGAGCACACTGATTTCGATTTCAATTTCGGCGAGTTCGTCGGTCCGCACCGGTTGGAACCGGGAATCGCGCGTGGCGGCACTGCGGGCGTTGTCCATGATCGCCTGGTAAAGCGGCATTTGGGCCCCGAGGTGGCCGATGCAGCCCCGCAGCCCGCCATCTTTCGTTAGAGTAACGAAACAACCTTTCCGTGCCGTGAATTTCGGCGGCATGACGCCCGGATCCACGGTGGGAGCCCGGCCCTCCATGACGATCCCGCGAATCGTTTTGCGCGCCAGTTCCAACAGCAGTTTCCGTTCATCTGTCGAGTAGCTCTGCGAAGCCGGCGCGCAGAAGGCGATCGCCGCATAGCCAACCACGCCTCGACTCTTGTCGCCGGTCACGTCGCCGCTGTTGCGCATGTCCAGCAGTCTGGCTTGCCAGCCCTTGAGCTTTGCCAGGTGCATCAGCGTCCGGACCGGCAACAACCCGCAGGCTTCCTGGCTCTTGATCTGATCGGTGTCGAGGTTGCAAATGGCCGCCACGCAGCGGCTGTCCAGCGTTTTGGCCTCGTCGTGCGGGTGATAGTGGCTGAGGTCGGAGCTGGCGATCACCACGGTGCGCCCGTCTAACATCCCGGCAAGCGCGCGGGCCGCCTGTTCGGGATCGGTGTCGCCGAAGACCACCGGCAGAAGCTTGAAATTCTTCAGCACCTTTTGCAGGAACGGCACCTGTACCTCGCCGGAATGCTCCCACGTTTCGGGTGTGTCCGCGCCGGGCGGCGGCAGCGCATGCGACGACTGACCGCTCCAGGCCGGCCGCCGCAACGGCACACGCGGCTCCGACACGAACGGGCGGAGCGTGGCGAGCGTCTTCGCCTTTTCCGACACCGGCACGTCACCCAAGGGCGTGCGGTACACATCCGCATCGCAAACCGACGCACCCTCGAAAAGCGCGCGGTGGCTTGGTGCGAGCAGGATCACGCAATCGACATCGCGGCCTTGCAGCAGCTTGTAGGAGAACGCGGCTGTCGGCCCCGAATATTCGTAACCGGCATGGGGACAAATCAGCGCCTTGAGTTCGCCGTCTAACGGTTCCGGCTTGGCCGCCGCAAGCAGATTGTCAATCGTGCGCGCGAGGACTGCGGCGTCGGCCGGATAGAACAGTCCCGCAACGGCCGGCTCCCTGACTTTCGGGGTTGTCATCGCCGTGCCTTCCTGCCGCTCCGATAGCTCCTGCCGCTCCGGCTTCTCCTGCTTCCGGTCTTGGTCAATCACAACAAACCCGATCCCTGCGGCAAGTACCGCAGCCGGAACTCCGATCATCAGCCATTTCATTCGAGGTTTCATCGTTCGCATCGCTTGATTGTTAGATTCACCAGGGGATCCAATGGCTCCTGGTTGCCGCATGGAACACTGCGGCGAACAGCAGCAGTTGCAGGCCACCCAGGGCAAGCAGGCGGTTGCAGCCCGGGCCGGGTGGCAGCGTGAGCACGCCGCGTATGATAGACAGGCCCAGCAAGAGTACCGGAACACTCGCTAACAGCCACGGCGCGTGGCCGCAGACGACCCACCCGAATCCGGCGAACGCTGCGATCAGGATCTCCAACACGATCAGCCGTGCCGCCACCCGTGGTCCGAAACGCACGGCCAGCGTGCGTTTTCCCGTCGTCGAGTCCTCCTCGATGTCGCGGAAATTGTTGATCGAAATGAGCACTGCCGCAAGCAGGCCGGTTTGCATGCCTAACAAAAGTGCCGCAGGCGGCCACCCGCCGGTCTGGATGAACACCGTGCCGGTCACCGCCATCAGGCCGAAGAAAACGATCACGAACAACTCGCCCATGCCACGGTAGGCGAGGGGAAACGGCCCGCCGGTGTAACCATAGGCGAGCAGCAACGAGGGAATGCCGATCACCGCGATCGGCCAGCCGCGGGCCTGATAGAGCACCACCCCGCAGGCGAATGCCACGCCCAGAAACCCAGCCGCGATGCCCATCACCGTGCGCGGCCGCAACAGGCCCGTGGCGGTGACCCGCAGCGGCCCCAGCCGGCGTGTGGTGTCCGCGCCTTTGCGGGCGTCGATGGCATCGTTGAAAAAGTTGGTGGCGATCTGGATCGCGACGGCTCCTAACAATGTAGCAAGCGCGAGCCACGGGGCGAACGTGCCGGTGAGCTTCCATGCCAGCACACAACCGACCCACACCGGCACGATCGCGGCGGGCAGCGTTTTGGGGCGTGCGGCCAGCACGCACGAGCGGAGGGTGGCATCAGTCACGAGCGCAGTCTAAACCAAATCCCGCCCCAAGGCGATGCCATTTCCCGCAGCGGGCACTCAATGCTGACAGATTTCCGCAGGGTCCAAGGTCAGGGCGAGCGGGTCGCCGGCCAATTTGCCGCGTGCGATGAGAAAATCCACCAGTTCCCCCGCGCTCATGTTTTCCGCGGAACACGTGTGAAATCGCGCGATTTCACCGAATTTCTGGTGGATTTCGCTGACCAGTCCGGCCTTCGAGAAGGTGCGCTTGGCGTCGGCGATCATGTGCATGACATCGTGTCCGTGAATGCTTTCAATCATATTGTTTGTGGGGTGAGGTGGTCCGGTACGCCGGGAATGCGGTGCGTGCAAATGATATTTCGTGGTGGTGGCGACTCCCCGTTCACATCGGGCTTGCCCAGCCGCGCAGGATCAGGCATTTCCCCTCCATGGCGATGCGCGCGGTATTGTTTGATTTCGACGGCGTGCTGGTGGACACCGAATGGGCGATCTATCAGTCGTGGCGACGTGTCTTCGAGGACCACGGCCACCCCCTGCCACTCGAGATCTATACCCGCTGTATCGGCTCGGATTTCGCCACTTGGTCACCCAAAATCCACCTCGAGGAACTCACCGGAATCGGCTTCGACTGGCACGATCTGGATGCCCGCCGCCAACAGGAAATCCTGCTCGACCACACGCACGAGGGGCCGATGTGCGGAGCCGTTGCGTTGTTGGAGAAACTGGCGTCCGCAGAAATGCCCTGCGCGGTGGTTTCCAGTTCGTCCCGCCGCTGGGTGGGCGGATGGTTGGAGAAACTCGGGCTGGCCGGGTATTTCCAAACCGTGGTTTGCCGGGGTGACGCGCCACGGATCAAGCCGGCTCCGGATTTGTTTTTGGAAGCCGCAACACGACTTGCAATCGCACCGGCGGACTGTCTGGTGATCGAGGATTCCCTCAACGGCGTCACTGCGGCGAAGGCTGCGGGCATGCCGGTATGGGTGGTACCCAACCGAGTCACCGCCAGTCTGGATTTCTCGGCGGCGGACCGGGTGTTTCCCTCACTGGAGGCATGCGCGTTGGAATGTTAGATTGCGTGGCTTGCCGACGCGCTCGGACCCGCATTCATGTTAGAGACCGGCCGGATGGCGCATCACATAACCCCTGGTTTGCCGGGTTTCGGGTTTCCATCGCGGACCAGTGCGCTCGCCGGGTCCGCCGGTATCAAGTCTCAGACCGGCAACGGTCACAAACACATGTCCCCTGCGGATGTAAACCGTGATCCATTTGCCCTCACCCTTCCTGCCATAGTTGAAATAACCCTCTGACGGCCTCGCACCGTGGAGCAGGCCGGCCTCGCGCAACACATAGGAAACCGTGCCGGAACAATCATATCCGCTATCCTCATGCAAGGCGTGCCCACCGCCCCATTTGTAGGGTCTGTATTGGAGACGATTGCCTGCGCCCAGTGCCCGCTTCACGGCTAAGGGCGCGTTGCGCGGGGCGTAAGCAATGCCGTCTTTCAAAAGCGCGGTGCGACCGTGTTGGAAATGATAGGTGACCGGCTTCCGGGCTCTCACCTGATGCGAACACGATACCAACCCGAGCGTCCATGCAAACAAGGCGAAAAACACGCAAGCGAAGGTTCTCACAGCGCGGAAAATACCTGTTTGTTTAAGCAAATCAAACTATTTTGCCGGGCAGTCATTCGTCAGAAAGCCGACGACCTTGGCCAAGGCCCGGGAGCGGTGGCTGAGGGTGTTTTTCACGTCTTCTCCCAGCTCGGCGAATGTTTTGTCGCAACCCTCAGGGATGAAAAGCGGGTCATAGCCGAAACCGTGTGCGCCGCGCGCTTCATGGATGATCCGGCCTTCCACAACACCGGTGAAGTGCGCCTGCTCGCGACCGTCCCGGGCCAGCACCATCGTGCAGCGAAAGCGGGCGCGACGCTTGGGGTTGCCCGCCATTTCAACTAACAGACACAGGTTGTTGAGCACATCGTTGCCTTCCTCGCCGCCATAACTCGACGACCCGACACCGGGTGCCCCGTCCAGCGCGTCCACCTCCAGGCCGGAATCGTCGGCGAGCACCCAGCCATCGAGCCGTGCACTGATGCCTAGCGCCTTGAGCCGGGCGTTTTCCAGAAACGTCGTGCCCGTTTCCTCAATGTGCGGACACTCGGGAAACGCCGTCACATCGAGCACCTCGAAACGATCCCCGAGCATGGCGCGTATCTCTGCGGTTTTGTGGGCGTTGCGGGTGGCGAGAATCAAGCGCGGCGGAACATGCATGACCCCTGGTTAAACGGATCTTGATCCATTGGCGAAGTTTTTTGAATCATTCCCGCTCAGTGCGGCGTTTTTTCTGAGATGAAAACACGCTCCCTGCTGGCCTCGTTCACACTGGCTGTCGCCGCCCTCAGCGCCACCGCCTTTGCCAATGCACCTGAAGGTTGGACCACCGATCTCGACAAAGCCCTTGCACAGGCCAAAACCGAGAAGAAATGTGTGCTCGTCGAGTTCACTGGCTCGGACTGGTGTCCTCCTTGCATCGCCATGCGCAAAAATGTCTTTTCCAAAAAGGAATTCGTCACTGCCGCCTCTAAAAAGTATATCCTCGTCGAACTCGATTTCCCCAAGGGCGACAAGGAGCTGGCGGAAAAAAACCAGCCATTGGCCATGAAATACCAGATCGAAGGGTTTCCGACCGTGATCCTCCTCACGCCCGAGGGCAAGGAATTCACCCGCTTTTTCGCCTCCCAGTACCCGAAGATCGATGACTTCCTCAAGCATCTGGATGCAGCGCTCGAGAAAAAAGAACTCGATTGATTCCAGCATGTCGTGAGCCAGCACCCCGCTCCGCGCTCCTCGGCGCGCCGGGGTTTTGCTTGTCCAACCGCCCCCCTTGCCAATGATGGATGCGACCGCATCATTAATTGGCAAATAAGCGCGTGTTGCTTCCCTTTCCCTAACAGACGCCGGGTGACTTGATCGAAAGACATCGGAGGGAGTTTCGGGAAGACGGGAAAACCGTAGTGCGGGGTCCGGGTTTTGCTTTTCAAACCCGGTGTCCGTGGCCACAGTCCGCGCTTCTTCATGACCATGTCAGCCGCCCGCAAGCCATTCCCCTTCCGTGAGTTCGAGCCCAAATGGCAGGCCCGCTGGGAATCCGAACAGACTTTCCGCACCCCCGGCCCGGGTGACGCGGGCTTCAATCCCGCGAAACCGAAATTCTACGTGCTCGACATGTTTCCCTATCCTAGCGGCACTGGCCTGCACGTCGGACATCCGGAGGGCTACACCGCCACCGATATCATCGGCCGCTACAAGCGCATGACCGGCCACAATGTGCTGCACCCGATGGGCTACGATTCGTTCGGCCTGCCCGCCGAGCAATACGCGATCAAGACCGGCCAGCACCCGGCTATCACCACCGCCGCCAATATCGATAACTTCCGCCGACAGTTGAAATCGTTAGGTTTCGCCTACGATTGGAATCGCGAAATCGCCACCACCGATCCCGAATACGTGCGCTGGACGCAATGGATTTTCCTCCAGCTCTATCATGCGTATTTCTGCGAGGAAAAAAACCAAGCCCGACCCGTCGCCGATCTCGAAGCGTCAGGCTGGACCCGCGAACAAATCGACAACGTCCGCCTCGCCTATGTCGCCGACACCCCGGTCTGGTGGTCGCCCGACCTCGGCACCGTGCTGGCCAACGAGGAAGTCGAGGAATGGAAAGCCAAAGGCCATACCGTCGAGCGCCGCCCGCTGCGCCAGTGGATGCTCCGTATCACGAAATACGCCCAACGCCTGATCGACGAACTCGATACCCTCGACTGGCCGGAGGGTATCAAATTGCTCCAGAAAAATTGGATCGGTCGCAGCGAAGGCGCGTCCGTTAGATTTGAAATATCCAATTGCAACCTGCAAATCGAAGTGTTCACGACCCGGCCGGACACGCTTTTTGGCGCGACTTACATGGTGCTCGCCCCCGAGCATCCCTATGTGCCGGAAATCACCACCCCCGCGCAACAATCCGCAGTCGCGGCCTATCAGAAAGCCATCGCTTCCAAGTCCGACATGGACCGCGGCGACCTCAACAAGGACAAGTCCGGCGTCTTCACCGGTGCCTTCGCAGTCAATCCCGTAAACCATGAGCAGATCCCCATCTGGATCGCCGACTACGTCATGATGGGCTACGGCACCGGCGCGATCATGGCCGTGCCCGCGCATGACGAACGGGATTTCGAGTTCGCGCAACGCTTCGATCTGCCGATCACGCAGGTCGTCTCAAGCAACACGGACGGGCCGCCCGTGCCCCTCTTGCTGGAAGCATTCTCCGATCCCGGCATCGCCATCAACTCCGGTTTCCTCGACGGACTGCCCACCGCGCAATCCAAGGACCGGATGATCGCCTGGCTGGAAGCTAACAAATTAGGCATCCGCCGCATTCAATATAAACTCCGTGACTGGTTGTTCTCCCGGCAACGTTACTGGGGGGAGCCGTTCCCGATCATTTGGAAGGACGACCGGCACCAGGCCATTCCGGAATCCGAGCTGCCGCTGCTCGCGCCGCCGTTGGAAGATTACAAACCGAGCGGCACTCCGGAACCCATCCTCAACAAGGCGAAGGAATGGATCCACCTGCCCGACGGCTTTCTGCGCGAAACCAACACCATGCCGCAATGGGCCGGTTCCTGTTGGTATTACCTCCGCTACTGCGACCCTCGTAACACCGCGCGCTTCCTCTCGGAGGAAGCCGAAGCTTATTGGGCGTCTTCCTCCGCACATGCAAAATCCTCTCCCGGCATGGTCGATCTCTACGTCGGTGGTACGGAACACGCAGTACTTCACCTGCTCTACGCCCGCTTCTGGCACAAGGTCCTCTTCGACCTCGGTCACGTCACCACCCCCGAGCCGTTTCAAAAACTCGTCAATCAGGGACTGATCCTCGGGGAGGACGGCCAGAAGATGTCCAAGTCACGCGGCAACGTGGTGAATCCGGACGACGTGGTTTCGGAATATGGAGCCGATGCCCTGCGCCTCTACGAAATGTTCATGGGTCCGTTAGAGCAGGTGAAACCCTGGCAGATGAAAGGCGTCGAAGGCGTTTCACGATTCCTCGCCCGGGTCTGGCGCGTCGCCTTCGAAGAACACGAAAACCAGTGGCGGATCTCGAAGAAAATCCAGGATGTCGCATGCACGGACAAGGGCCTGCTCAGGGTCGTGCACGAAACGATCCAAAAAGTCGGCGCGGACATCGAGAAACTCAGTTTCAATACCGCCATCTCGCAAATGATGATTTGCACCAACGCCTTCACCCAGGCCGAAGTCGTGCCGTTGCGGGAATTCATCCAATTGCTTGCCGTGCTCAACCCCTTCGCACCGCACATCACGGAGGAAATCCACGAGCGCGTGGCGGAGGTCTTCAAGCACCCGGCCGTTCTTCTATCCGAAACCACATGGCCCGCCCATGATCCCTTGGCACTCGTTCGCCACGAGATCGAACTCGTCGTCCAGATCAACGGCAAGTTGCGTGACCGCTTGATGATTGCCAAGGACGCCGACGAGGAAACCGCCAAGGCCGCCGCCTTGAACAGCCCGAAGGTCAGGGAACACACCGACGGCAAGACGCTTCATAAAATCATCTTCATTCCCGGCAAACTCCTCAATATCGTGGCTTCGTGAGATCGCAATCGCACCGGCATCGTCGTCGGATACTACCCGCCCTCAACCCAATCGTGAATCCGCGACTCCGTGCCAAGCGACACCGAACTCCTGCAGTTTTTCCGGTCTCCCCGGTGGCGGAGCCGGTTTGATGACGAGATTCTCACCGCGGCCAATTCGCTCGTGGCGAAGGTGAGGGAGCTGAGGCTCGAGGAACCCGTTCCCGGTTCTTTTGCTCTGTTAGGCAATGTCGCGAAGGAGCAAATCGAAGTGGGGTTTTGGCAGACGGATGGCGGATGGGAGTTGGAAACTTCTTGTTCGTGCGATGTGGGAGATTTCTGTCATCACGCGGCGGCGCTGATGCTGCGGGCGGGAAAAGAGCATGACCTCCCGCGCCTGCGGGGCCGGAGCGTGGCGGCTGCGGTCGCTGCCGCACTGCCGTCTACCGTTATGGCATCAGCACCGCCTCCGGATCCGGAACTCCCGAGGATTTCAGCCGCGCCGACATTCGAACTCCACGTCAGGCGCGAACCGATGGACCGCGCGTCGCGGTTGTTGTTGCAATCGCTCGGCCAGCCCGTGCCCGATGCCTGGATCTCCGCCGAAGCCACCGTGATCTACGATACATATCGTAGCCCGCTGCGCGCATCCATGCCGGCGTGGACCAGTCGCGTCACCTTGCCGGACGCCCGCCCGGCAATTCTGGATCACCAGGCGGTTGCCGAAAACGCCGCCGCCCGCCAACTCGCGGATATCGGGCTGTCATCGATGCAATCGAATTCCGCCTGGCGCTTCCTACTGAACCGGAAATCCCGCGACACCCGTGACATTCCTCCGCGCGATCGCTGGTTCCCCGATCCCAGCCGTATGCCCGTAGATGCCTTCTGGCACCAGTTCCGCGGCGAATGCGTCACCCTGTTGGAACAACTCGGCTGGCGGGTGACCGTGGATGACAACGTCGGCCATCGCGTATTCGATGCGGATCCCGCGCAATGGGACAGCAAACTGACCCCCGAGGCCGGTGGTTGGTTCAGCCTCTCGGTCGGCTTCGACGTCGGCGGTACGAGCTACGATCTGTTGCCTATCCTCGCCGGATTGTTGGAAAATGAGTTTCTCGGCGAAACGCTCGAGCGCCCGGACTCGGGTTTTGTGTATGCGCCGCTGCCGGACGGGGACGCGCTGCGCCTGCCGATCGGGCGCGTGCGGCGGATTCTCCAGTATCTCGCTACGCTTCTTGATCCAAGGTTTCCCGACAAGGCGCGGCTGCACGCGCTGGACGCTGCTTCGCTCGCAGGACTGGCGGAGTTGCACATCGAGCCGCCGCCGGACCTGGCCGAACTCGCCGCCAAGTTGAATGGGTTTTCCGGCATCGAGGCGGTGGAGCCCGCCGTCGGCGTGCTGGCGACGCTGCGTGACTATCAGCTAGCCGGTTTTCGTTGGATGCAGTTCCTCGCGCACCACGGCCTGCACGGGATTCTCGCCGACGACATGGGACTCGGCAAAACCCTGCAGACACTCACCCACATCCTCACCGGGAAACGCACCGGCGCATCGGGCGGTTTGCCGGTGTTGGTGGTCGCACCCACCTCCGTGGTTCCTAACTGGCGTGCGGAAGCGCTCAAATTCACCCCGGACCTGCGCGTACTGGTCCTCAACGGCCCGGTACGCTTGAAATATTACCGCTCCATTCCTCACGCCGATATCGTTCTAACATCCTTCGCGCTGCTCCACCGGGACATTGAACAGCTACGTGCTTTCCCGTATCACATGGTCGTGCTCGACGAGGCGCAGAACATCAAGAACCCCCATTCCAAAGTGGCCCAGGCTGCGTGCAAGCTCGATGCCCGCCACCGCCTGTGTCTATCAGGAACGCCGGTGGAAAACCACCTCGGCGAACTGTGGAGTCTTATGCGATTCCTCATGCCCGGATTCCTCGGCAGCGAGCAGGCATTCAACACCCGCTTCCGCAATCCCATCGAAAGGAACGGCGACATGGAGCGCAACGAGGTGCTGAAAAAGCGCGTGGCTCCGCTGATCCTGCGCCGTACCAAGGACCAGGTAGCCAAGGAACTCCCGCCCAAAACCCAACTCGTCCACCTCATCGAGTTGCACACCGCGCAGAAGGATCTCTATGAAACCGTGCGCGCCACCATGAACAAGCGTGTCCGCGAGGCCATCGCCGCGCGTGGCGGCAGCCAATTCCAAATCGTCTTCCTCGATGCCTTGCTCAAACTCCGCCAGATTTGCTGCGATCCCCGCTTGCTGCCCGAGGGTTTTTCTAACAATATCCGCGCATCCGCCAAACTCGATTTCCTCACCGGGTTGCTTGCGGTTCTCATCGAAGAAGGCCGCCGCATCCTGCTGTTCTCGCAGTTCACTTCCATGCTCGCACTCATCGAGGCGCACCTGGTCCGTGAAAAAATCCCCTATCTGAAACTCACCGGCGCATCCAAGGACCGCGGCCAACTCGTTGCGGATTTCCAAACCGGCAGGATCCCGTTGTTTCTCATCTCGCTCAAAGCCGGCGGCACCGGGCTCAACCTAACAGCCGCCGACACGGTGATCCACTACGACCCGTGGTGGAACCCGGCGGCCGAGGCCCAGGCGACCGACCGCGCCTACCGCATCGGCCAGGACAAGCCGGTGTTCGTCCACAAGCTGCTGTGCCAGGACACGGTCGAGGAGCGCATCCACCAACTCCAGCAGGACAAGGCCAAACTCGCCGCCGGTCTGTTAGCCGATGCCGACCTCGCGGCCACCCTCGATCCCGCAATGGTGCGGGCGTTGCTGGATGAGTGAGGTGGCGGCGGGTTTCAACCGCCAAGCCATACTCTCTTGCCTAAACCCGGGCATGGCGGTTGCAAACCGCCGCCACCCGCCTGCAATTTCCGGTTTGATTTTTCCGCGCATCTCCGTCACAAGCTCGCGCCATGGCCAAGACAATCGCGACCAACCGGGTGGAGGTGAAGGTGTTTCTGTATGGAATCCAGCCGCAGATCTGGCGGCGGTTTTCCATTTCCGCCGACGTGACGTTTGTCGCTTTCAGCGATGCAATCCAGGCGGCGATGGGATGGGACAACAAACACCCGCATGAATTCCGCCACGGCACGAGCAAGCGGCTCATCGATGTGATCGGCCCGATCGGCCTCGAGGATCAAACCGTCGGCGAATTCCAGGACGAGGCGGTCCTCACGTTGGCCGCGTTTCTCGGGCGCCGCCGACTGCCAATCCGCATCCTCTATCGCTATGACTTCGCCGACGAATGGATCCATGAAATCGTTTTTGAAAAACGCGTGGCGGGTGAGGGCGGACCACGGATGTTAGGAGGTGTGCGTGCCTGCCCCCAGGAAGACTGCGGCGGCTCGTTCCAATACATGCAGGCACTGCACGGCGATATCGAGTGGTGGCGCCCGGGCTATGATCCAGAGGCCTTCGATCCCGCAGCAGTGTCCTTCGAGTCGAAAAAAGCCCGCCGCTCCCGCTGAGCGCTGTGGCTGGAGCATCCTGCTCCAGACCATTTCCGGACATGCTCCTTGTGTGTTACCGATAGAAATCGATCCACTCGACCTTCAGCTCCCTAACATCAGTTAGAAGAGCCTTGGGAATGCTCAGTTCGAACCATCCTCCATCCGGCGGCAGGCCGGCGGCGGGTTTGCCATCCGCATCCAGGCGGCGGATTTCGGTCCAATAGGGACTCTCCTTGGTCAGCGTCGCCCCTTCCTTGCCGTCCTGACACAAGTGCAGCAATGTCGGGTGGCCGCTGTGGCTCAGCACCGAAGCCTTCCACTGGACACGATCATTCGCTAGGGTCAGCGACTCCATGCCCCGCAGATAGAAACGCAACACGATCTCCCGCTGCTTGCCTTGTGCATCGCACGCCAGCGTGGTGCGACCGATGCCGCGCCCCCTGATCGCGAACACTGTTTTCCCGTGCGCCGTCCTTTCTGTTAGAAATTCGGGTTTGTGCCGCGGGTTTCGCCGGCATGGGTTGGTGCAAGCGTCAGGTGTTTGATTTCCTTGCCATTCTCCACGAAGCGGACGGTGTTGAAATTCCCCTTGTCGAGCGAAAGGATGAGCGGGCAGGCAAACTCGGCGGTGGCGTTGGGTTTGGACTCGGTGGTGTAGCGCACGATCAGGGTCTCCGCCTCGGCCACCATGCTTGCGACCTGATAGGTCACCATCGCCTTGCCGCGATGAATGGCGGCCACCACCAGTTTCTTGTCGAAGGCATTGCGTGGCAGGCGATGGGATTTATCCCCCATCACCATCGCCACACCGAACACCTTGTCGAAGGACTCCTGATCCTTGAGCATGACAAACGAAACGGGTTCCTCGGGCTCGAATTTGTTGGAAACAAAATAGCCGTCGTGGGTCTCAAAGACGACCGGTTTGGCGGGAGCCGCGGGCACTGCGGCAGCCAACACGTGCCATGACAGTAACAGCAGGCCGGCCAGCAAGCCAAGATTGGCGAGACTACCGAGGTGACAGGTGGGGAATCGGGTGCGCGTGTTCATAGGTGAGGAATTCGTTGTTCGTGGAGTATGACACATCCCGTGCCGGAAGCTTGGAAAAAATATCCACCACGGGCAACAGGTAAAACCGACCCATGCACTCTATCTCCGCCGTCCATGGCCTTTTCTCAAGCTCACCCTGCAAATTTGGCATAACACCCTTGTTTTCAGTGCATCCCGGTTGACTCGCCGGCAGCGCAATGGCATCTTCCCCGCGTCCTCTCAGGCCCATGGTCATCCCCGTTTCATACACCGCATCCGACTGCCCCGGCTCCTTCACGGATCCTTCCCTGAAGGCCATCCCGACCGGCCGGATTTTCGATGTCAAACGGTTCTCCGCTCATGATGGCCCAGGCATCCGCTCCACCGTTTTTCTAACGGGCTGCCCGCTGCGCTGCGCGTGGTGCCACAACCCGGAATCGTTCACTAACGGCGAGGAAACGGGTACCCACTTCCGCGTCCGCGATGTCACGGTGCCCGGATTGGTCCGCGAACTCGAACGGGATGTGCCCTATTACGATATCTCCGGCGGCGGCGTGACCCTCTCCGGCGGCGAACCGCTGCTCCAATCCGCCTTTGTCATCGAGTTGCTGCGTGCCTGCCGGAAACGCGAACTGCATACCGCCCTCGACACCTGCGGCCACGTGGAACCTGCGGTTCTATCAGAAGCCGCTTCCCTATCCGATTTGATCCTCTACGATCTCAAGGCCATGGACACCAACGTCCACCGCGAGTGGACCGGTGCCGGCAACCGCAGGATTCTCGACAACCTGCAACTGCTCAACGGCCTCCCCGTGGAAGTGTGGATCCGCCTGCCCCTGATTCCCGGCGTGAATGACGACGCGCGCAATCTCGAAGCCATGATCGCGTTGCTATCCAACACGCGCTTCCGTCGCGTCTCGATCCTGCCGTACCACCGGATCGCCGCCGCCAAATACCAACGGCTGGGATTGCCTAACCGCATGGACGGCGTCGACCCACCCTCTCCCGACCGGATAGAAGAAATCCGCGCCCGTTTCACCGCCGCCGGCTTCAACACGCGGGTCGGCAGTTAGATCATATGAACCCCACCATCCCCATGAACCAACGCATCCAAGCCCTGCGCACCGCCACCCTGACCGCCGTCCCGCATATCAGCATCGAACGTGCGAAAATCGTCACCGCCACCGCCCAATCCCCGGAATACGCCCAGGCCTCGATGCCCATGCGCCGCGCCCTGGTCTTCAAGGCGATCTTCGAACAAAAACAACTCTACATCGGCGACGGCGAGTTGATCGTCGGCGAACGCGGCCCCGCACCCGCCGCCGTGCCAACCTATCCGGAAATCTGCATCCATACCGCCGACGACTTCGAGATGCTCGATTCCCGCGAAAAAATCCCCTACCGCGTGGATGACGAGGCCCGGCGCGTCCATCTCGAGGAAATCCGTCCGTTCTGGGAGGGCCAATCACAACGTGAGCGGATGTTCCGCGAACTGCCGCCCGAATGGCTCGATGCCTACGATGCGGGGGTCTTCACCGAGTTCCAGGAACAACGCAGCCCGGGACACACCGTGCTCGGCGAAAAAATCTACCAAAAAGGCTTCCTCGACCTGAAACTCGAAATCCGCGCCGCCATCAGCGCCCTCGATTTCGAAAGCGATCCGCTGGCCTATGACAAACGCGAGCAACTCCGCGCCATGGATCTGTGTGCGGACTCACTCATCATTTATGCCAGCCGTCACGCCCATAAGTTGGATGAACTCGCCGCCGCCGAACGCAATCCGGAGCGCGCCGCCGAATTGCGCGCGATGGCCGGAATCTGCCGCAAAGTCCCGGCCAACGCGCCGGAGTCCTTCCACGAGGCACTGCAATACTACTGGTTCGTCCACACCGGCGTGATCACCGAATTGAACCCGTGGGATTCGTTCAACCCCGGCCGCCTCGACCAGCACCTGTGGCCGTTCTACCAGCGTGAACTCGAACAGGGAACTCTAACCGAAGAACGCGCCACGGAATTGTTACAGGCGTTCTGGGTGAAATTCCACAACCACCCCGCACCACCGAAGGTCGGAGTCACCGCCAAGGAGAGCGCCACTTATACCGACTTCGCCCTGATCAACCTCGGCGGCATCAAACCCGACGGCTCCGATGCCGTGAATGACCTCACCTATCTGATCCTCGACGTGATCGAGGAGATGCGTCTGCTGCAACCCAGCTCGATGGTCCAGGTGTCGAAAAAAAACCCGGACCGCCTGCTGCGCCGCGTCGCCAAAATCGTCCGAACCGGCTTCGGCCAACCGTCGATTTTCAATACCGATGCGGTGGTGCAGGAACTGATCCGCCAAGGGAAATCCCTCGAAGACGCGCGGCGCGGCGGATGCTCCGGCTGCGTCGAGGCCGGGGCTTTCGGACGCGAGGCGTATTTCCTCAGCGGTTATTTCAACCTGCCCAAAATCCTCGAACTCACGCTCCACGACGGATTCGACCCGCGCCTCTCCAAACAACTCGGCCCGCACACCGGCAACCCGCGCGATTTCCTATCATTCGATGAGTTCTTCGCGGCCTTCGAGTGCCAGCTCAAACATTTCGTGGATATCAAGATCCGCGGCAATAATCTGATAGAAACGCTGTTCGCCAAATACATGCCGGCTCCGTTCCTCTCGCTGCTCATCGACGATTGCATCGCCAAGGGCCGCGACTATCACCAGGGTGGCGCACGTTACAATACCACCTATATCCAGGGCGTCGGCCTCGGAACCGTCACCGACGGACTCGCATCCATACAACAGAATATCTATCAGAACAACCGCTGCGCTTGGGATGAAATGCTCGCCGCCCTCAGTGCGGACTTCGTCGGCCACGAATCACTGCATCACGATTTCCTCGAGAAAACCCCGAAATACGGCAACGACGACGACCGCGCCGACGTCCTGTTGCCGCGCGTGTTCGAGGCGTTCTGGGGCATGATCGACGGCCGCCCTAACATCCGCGGCGGCCACCACCGCGTGGACATGCTGCCCACCACCTGCCATGTCTATTTCGGCAAGGTGACCGGTGCGCTGCCCGATGGCAAACGCGCCGGCGAAACTGTCAGCGAAGGCATCTCCCCGGTGCAGGGCGCGGACCGCCACGGACCCACTGCGGTGCTCAACTCGGCGGCCAAATTCGACCACATCAAAACCGGTGGCACGCTCCTCAACCAGAAACTCACCCCGCAATTGCTCGCCGATGACGAGGGCATCCGCAACTTCACCCACCTCGTGCGCGGCTATTTCTCCAAGGACGCCCACCACATCCAGTTCAACGTGGTGACCCGCGAAACCCTGTTGGACGCGCTCGCCCACCCGGAAAAACACCGCGACCTCATCGTGCGCGTCGCCGGATACTCGGACTACTTCGTCAATCTAACTACCGAACTCCAGCAGGAAATCCTCCACCGCACCGAACAAGAGGCGTTCTGATCGTGGCGGAGCTTCCAGCGCGATGGGCATTCAGGCCCCTGCCAACCCGGTCTCCACTCCTGCCACCCCCCCAGACGAGCCGAAGAACCACCGGCACCGGCATGCGGGAATTTACAGAACGTGACAACACACGGATTGCAGACACCTCCGCGACATCCTGATGTCCGATCGGACCTCAGGATGTCGCGATTACGCGGCTGGTTTGAAGCCAGCGGCGTAGAGGTCACTCCGGTCGGCGTTGCGGAAGCTCGACCATTTCGAGGCGGGCAGGCGGCTGAAGAGGATGATCACGCCTTGGGCGATGACGAAGGCCACGAGCCACGGGAAGGCCTTGTCCATGAAGCCATAGGTATGCAGGCCGACGCCTAACATATTGACACCGAACCATGAGAAGGCAGTTACGGCATTGCCGAAAACAGCCATGGCCATCAGGCCTCGCTGGCGGATCAGGCCGCTCCATCTGGCATGCAGGATCAATGCGCACCACAAGACGATGAGTAAGGCACCGTTTTCCTTGGGATCCCAGCCCCAGAAGCGGCCCCACGATTGGTCGGCCCAGATTCCGCCGAGCACGGTGCCGACAAAGCTGAACAGAGTGGCAAAGCAGATGATGCCATAGACCATGCGAGTCAGGGTTTGCGCGGTTTCGCGTGTGAGCATGCGGGTGAAGACACCGAGCGCGACGTACGCCACTGCCAGCAAGCCTGCCAGGAACATCGCGGAATAGCCGGCAGTGATGACCACAACATGGGTGGCCAGCCAGAAGTTGCTATCGAGCACGGCGGTCATCATTTCAAGGGTATCGCCGCTGGAACCGAGATGGTGGGCGATGATCAGGGTGACGAAGCCGACCATGCCGGCGCAGGCCGCTCCGATGCCATCGCGGAACAGGCGCTCCAACACCAGGCCTAACAAGACCGCTCCCCAGCCGACGAAGATGGCAGAGGAGTAGAGATTGGTGACGGGCGGACGGCCTTGGATATACATGCGCGAGAACATGCCGAAGGAATGCACCGCCAAGGCCAGCACAAGCAGGAGGAAGGCGGTATGGCGCAAGCCCTTGGGGCAAACGAGCCAGGAAGCGCAGGCTAACAGGAAGGCGGCGACATATAACACCATGCTATGATAAAAAGGCTGTGAGAGATTGAAGTGCAGCTCGTAGGCGGCGCGTCCGTTCACATCCGGATGTTCCTTGCCGATCCAATCCGCATAGGCATCGGCCGCCCGCACGAAAGTGGCGCGGTCGTTTTTGCGCAGCGCGTCGCCCATGTTGGCGAAGGCGGAAACCGAAGCGGGAATGGCTTGCGGGGATTCCACGCGGAGCAAGGCGGTACCGGTGCTCAGCCAATCGCCGGCCTTGCCTTCTGCGGGGGGAGCCACGGCGAGCATGTAGGCGAATTGGGCTTGGGCTTCGTAGCGGGCGGCGGCGGCTGTGAGCAGGGCGCGTGCATCTTGCGTGAGGGCGGTGGTCCCTTGTTTGAGCGCGGCGGTCGCCGCGTAGGTCTGGATTTCGGCGGCGAATTCGGTGGTGTTTTCCGGGTGGATGCTGCTCTTGAGTTGTTGATAGAGAATCAGCGAGTTGCGCAGGTTATAGATGGCGGTCTGAAAAGGTGTGCGTTTTGCGGATTCCATGGCCGCGGCGGTTTTCCCCTCCTCGTCGATTTTAGCCAGATAGGGTTGGAGTTCGGCATAGGTGCAATAGCGTTTGTCCGCCTGTGCCCAGCCGAGGATCCCCAGGACATCCGGATTGGCGACGGCAAATACCTGATAGGTGTCAGCCACCGGAGCATTGAACAACACATCGGCCAGCCAGCGCGAAGCCTCCATTTTTCCGCCGTTGGCGAGGCGCAGTGACTGTTTGCCGCGCATGATGAGCAGCGAGTTGCGTGCCACGGTATCGAGCGGCTTGATGCGACCACCAACCAATACCGGCAGGCGGCTGAAGGATCGCACATCGAAGTCGTTAGACCTGGGTCGTGGAGCGATCCAGGACATACCGATCCACAGGCCGGCGATGACAAGAACGAGATAAGGAATGAAGCGTTTCATGGCGCGGCGGCGGGCTTGGCACGGCGGGCGAAGCCGACGAGGTGGAGGGTGAATTGAAACATCAGGCCGAGGGACACGAGCGCACAAGCGATGTAAGGCGCTTGATAGCCGGGGTTGCGCACGACCTGCAGGATGGTACCTGTGTTATCGGGGTCGAAGCCGGATTGATAGTAGGTATCGCCTAGGTAACGGAACGGGTGATTCATATAGATCAAAACCTGGCGGTGATCGTTGTTCTTGTCATCGGCAAGCGCGATCTTACTGGAGAAGTTTTTCGGGATTTGGGTGCCGGGATAGGTTTCGTGGGTGAAATCGATCAGCGACAAACCGTAGTCTTTATAATAGCGGGTGGCTCTGAGTTGGAGGCTCCAATAACGGCCATCAAGCTCGAAGTCCTGAGGTTCGGCCATGACATCGGAAACCAGCCAGGTGCCGAGCGAGGCACCGCCGTTGGCGGGCACGATTTCGAGCACGGCGCTCATCACATCGCGGGCGTCCAGCTTGGTGGCGCGGGGTTTGGATTGGATCGAGATTCTCGCGCCGGCACCTTTGGTGGACGCCGGGACCGCATGGCCCGACTGCTGGTCGATCATGTGCAATTCCGAGTTTCGATAGAATCCGCGGACCACGATTTGAAACGGCAGCGACTTTTGAATGATGGTGCCGCCCTCGGCGAGCACATCGCCGGGCACGGCAGTGACCCGGGCGGTTTTCGGGTCCGTGAGGTCGGTCACCGCGAGTTCCCTGTGGCTGCTGTCCTCCGAGTAATTCTTGGTTTCACCCTCCCTGATGCGCATGTAGGAGGAGACTGAGAACAGATCGGTGGCGAGTCCTCCCACGAGCATGATGATGATGCCGAAGTGAATCAGCAGGATGCCGAGTTTGCGCCAATGCCAACTGAGGCGATGGATCAAAGAGGCGATTAAATTCACGAGCAGCACGGCACCTATCAGGTGGCCGCCGGGGAACACCGGAATTTTGAAGTTGCCGGAAGCAGCGGACCACCAGATGAACCAGCTTTGGAAGTATTGTTCCTGGACAATGTACAGGCCTAACCGCACCTGTGCCAAGGTTCCGACAAACACCAGGAAGAAAGCCGCCGCAAGACAAACGAGGGTCAGGCGCAAGGATGAGATGGCTCCTAACCATCGATTGAGGAAGCGCATTATTCAGGTGGGGTTGGTGGAACTGGTGGGACCGAGGGGGCCGGCTGGACTGGTGGAACTGGTGGAACTGGTGGGACCGGGGGGACCGGGGGGACCGGGGGGGCCGGCGGGGCGGCTTTACCCGGGGCGGCGGGGGCAACGGGTTTCACGGTTGGGATCCACTGGATGAAGTGGTTTTTTTCGGATGCCGTGAGGGCGGCATTGCCGCGCATTTTGAAAAACCATGCTTCGTTTCCGACCTCGGCGATGGCACCTATCAGGCGACCGTCTTTGGTGGCGTCGGCACCGGGGGCGAGGCCTTCGATGTCCACGACGGTGATTTTGCGCGGGGGCATTTCGATGGTTTGGGAATTTTGTGCGAGGGCGGCCTCGTCGATGGGAGGCTGGGCCAACTGACCACGCCAGCGGTTGATGTTGGCGAGCGTGCCGCCCGCTGCGCGGCGCAGAATGGAAAATGAAATATCCACGGTGGCTCCGTCCCCGCCTTGGATCTGATAGCTGGCCAGACGCATGGGTGAGAGAGCCTGTTTTTTCCAATGAGCGGGCGGGGTGTCTGTAAACTGCGGATTTCCGCCTGAAGCGCCAGCCGCCAATTGCTCGGCAGTGAGTCCGGCATGGGGATCGGCACCGGGCATGGGCGCTCCGGGCGCCATGCCGGGCACACCTGCGTGGGGATCGGTTGCAGGTGAGGGTTGCGGGGCGGGACTTGTTTCCCTGGCGACGGGATACTCCTTGATTTCGCGGTCGCGCTTGCAGGCAACGGCGGACAAGACAAGCAATCCCAGGCAGAGAGAGGAGAATTTCATGGGTGGCGGGGTGGGCAGGCGGAAGGATCGACGCACAACGGCGCAGAGTCAACTGCGGAGCACAAAAAACCCAGGGATTGAGGCGGTTACTCCTGCGTCTGACCGGTGTGGCACTCGGCGCATGAGGGATCCGAGTTTTCCGAATCGATGTGGAAAAAGGTCATGCCTTTCGGGGCGACTTTCTCAAGTTCCTTGCCGGCTCCTTGGGCCACAATGATATGGCAGGCGTTGCAATCGCTGCCCTTGATGGAACTCTTGCCGTCAACGGCCAGGTGTTTGCCATCATGGCAGCGGAAGCAGCCGTTGGTGTCCTTGTGGCCGATGTGGTCCGGGTGAGTGCGCCAGTCCGCTTTCATCTCGGGGAAAAAATTGATATTATAGATCGCCTGGGTTTCGGCGATCAAGGCGTCCACGCGTTTGTCATCCGGGAAATCCGCGCGCAGGAGGCTGGCGATTTGTTGATTGGCGTCTTCGCGGGTGGCATACGGTTGGACCAGTGCTTTGACCACTTTGGCTTTGGCCCAGGGGATAGCTGGATCGATGCGGCCGAAGGCCATGGATCGATCCACGGCGGCATTGGGAGTGAGGTATTTGTGGGACGGGCGGTTGTGGCAATCCATGCAATCCATGGTGCGAATGGAATGCTTGGCAATATCATCCTTGAAACCCTCGATGCGGTATTCCGTCACCTTGCCATTGGGGTCGGTGACGCGCACCCAGGGGATGTTGAGCCGTGCTTCATCGGTGGCGATGAACTCGATTTTGTTGGAAACATTCATGTGCGAGTGGATGCCCTCCACCGGACCATGCACCGGATCGCTGCCACCTACTTTGAGCACCATTTGCACGGTGAAGGGCGTGTTCGTCTCATCGGAAAGGAAGTGCTTGTAGGTTTTCTGCAGGTCGCCGGTGTGTTTTTGCGACCAGTGGCAGGATTGACAGGTTTCCTGCGCCGGCCGCTGGTTCACGTTGTGAAGTTGGATCGGGCGCTTGAAATCGCCGAGAACCGTATGATAGAGTTGGCGCATGCCGCTGACTTTGGTGCGGATGTAGGCCCCGGCACCCGGTCCCACATGGCAGGCGACGCAAGCCACTCTGGCATGGGCCGAGTGCTCGTAGGCTTTGAATTGCGGCTCCATCGGGGTGTGGCAGACCTCGCCACAGAACGAATTGGTTTCGGTCATGTGATAGGTTTGATAGCTGCCAAGGGCTGTTAGAAAAAAGAATCCCAAGCTGCCACCGACGAAGCCGACCAACAGGTGGCGGTCACGTTTGCGTGACAAGTTGATGTGCAGGACGAAGCTGGAAGCAAGTTCGGGTTGGCCTTGGGGGATTCTGCGGGATTCCAGAATATAGCCCAGCAAGGTCATGGCCAAGCCCGCAAGCAGGAACATGGGTGCCACGACGTAGGCGAGAATGCCCATGTAGGGGTTCGCGTGCGCGGCGAAAATGTCCACCGAAAACAACAGGACAAAGGCAAAAAACGCGGATACCGCAAGCACCAGACCGGCCAGGCTGAGCCAGTTGCGCAGACGGTTGAGGCGGGTTGGCCGCAGCGTGACAGTGGTGGATTCTTCGCTCATGGTTTATGGGTGGGTGCCGGGTCTTGGGAGTAAGAAAGCGGGGCCTCGTCACCGAAGCCCCGCCGTGTTGTTATGATTCCTCGATACGAGTCCCTCTCAGGAAGCTGCGGCTGGCTGGCAGCCACAACCACTCGCATTGTGAAGGATTATTTCTTGAAGGCGCGGATGAATTTGACTTGGGCGGCGGCTTCTTCAGCGGTGATTTTGTCCTTGTAGCCTTTCATTTTGTCCTTGCCTTCAAGGATCACCTTGAGGGCTTCGGCATCGGTGAACGACGCTTGGACTTTGGCATCGGTGTAGTCTTTCACCTTGCTTTTCTTGCCCATGACGGTGGCGCCGGTGCCGTCCTTGGCATGGCAGGAAGCACAGTTCTTGGCATAAACTTCAGCAGCATCGCCGAAGGCCAGCGGAGCTGCCAGCAAACAGGCGATCGAAACGAGTGACATTTTCATTTTCATAATGGTGATGATGTGGGTGTGTGTTTTGATTTGCGGGGGTGTCCGCCGGGATAATCTGGCGGATCAGAAGCGGAATTGCAAGCCCGTGGAGATCATGTGGGCGTCGAAGTCGTTGTAGCCGCCGGTTTGATCCGGGCTGTCTGTGTTGCTGGTGATGAACGCGTAGCGCATGTTCCAAATCATGCTGGGGGTGAGCAACCGGGTGAGGGTGAGCGCGATCATGTGCTCCTCGGTCTCATAGCCGTATCCCATGGTCGGGAAGCCGTTGTAGCTCCGGCTGGCGACATAGTTTTTGGCCTGATAGTAGGAATAGGATGCCGTCAGCTCGGTGCGGGAGTCAATCGCGTAGCCAGCGGTGATGCTGCCCACGAGGCTGTCGTTGTCCGCGTCACCGGTGTATTCCTCCGGGGTGTCGGTTTCCGAACTGATCCAGCTGATCGTGCCCTGCACATACATCGCTGCCAGCGGACTCCAGGTCACGCTTTGGCTGACGATGTGCGAGGCAATGTCACCGCTTTCGATGATCGGATAGATGATGGCGGGATCAATGTTGCTAGTGGCAGTCGTATTCTTCGACCAGTTGATGCCCCGGTTTTCATATTCCGTGTGGACATAGTCGTAGCGGGTCACCAGGGAGATGTTGCTCATGGGCCGCCAGGTCATGCGCAGGTTCAGATCCTCAATTTTGGAATTGTGGTCCACCATGATGGGGCGGAAGTTGTTGGCCCCGCCGGGAGTCCATGTGTTGCCCGTGAATTGCTCGTTGCCTTCGTAATGATCCAGAGACTGCTTCCTCTCCTCATGGAAAGCCTGAACCGAGAAACTCAGGTTGCTGAGTGCATACCAATTCGCGCCAATGGTGTATTTCTGCTCGTCGATTTCCACGTCAGTGGAGAGGAACTCGCCGTCAAGATCAGGGTCGGGCACTCCCGCTCCATCAACCGCGTATCTGTCGATCCGCCTGATATCCTCGTCTTCCTGTTTCCACTCGCCCTTCGCATAAAGCACGATGTGATCGAGACCCGTGTAGCGGATGTCGATGGCTTCGGCAAAGGCATCCATGTCTGTGTAGGATGCAAGCGACTCGGGTCCAAGCCATGACTGGTTGGTGTTGTAAGCGCGGAAACTGCTGACGACGTCGGCAGTCTCCTTTTCATAGCGCAACGATGGAGTAACCGTCAGGTCCTGCACCGGCACCCACATGAAGTTGAGGTTGGTGATGAACTGGTCGGTGTTGCTGCCACCACTCATTTGGTCGTAGGCATAGTCGCGCTTGGCGTTGCTGCCCGTGGTGGACCCCGGTATGGTTTGTCCCGGCAGCGACCAGTAGGCACCATAGGTGCGGGATCCGCCGTCGATGTCGCTGTTCTGGTTGCTGTATGACGCCGCGAAGGACAGCCATGCCTTGTCGTTGAACCGGGTGACACTGCTCACATGGCCGCCGAACATGTCCGACTTCACCTGTTCGGTGAGGGTGATGTCGAGCAACTGGTTAGAAGTGCCTGAATTGGTTGGGGGGGGCGCGTTGGGTTTGGTGCCATAGCGCGGGGTGTAGCGCGAATTGTCCTGGGAATAATGCTCATACACCAAGCCCATTCCAAATTCGGTGTTGCCGATGGTGAAGTCGCCATCCAATTCGAAGATGTCGGTGCTTTCATCGATGTCCCACAGGGCCGGCAAGAACTTGAATGCCGGGTTGCTGTTTGGGACACCGCCCCAACTGTTATTGGCGAGGCTGTCACCCCAGCAAGTCGAATCCTTGTCCCCGTTTCGATAAAGGTGGCGGTATGAGAAGGTGATCTCCGGCAGGTTTTCCTTGCGCAAACCTGCTTCCAGATAGAACTCGCCACGGTCGATCGACCGCTCGTCATCAAACAGGCCCGAAGCATTGCTGGCGGCCATGTTGGCACCGGCGAGGTAACCCGGCGAGGCATCATACCAAGTGCGGAATTGTTTGAATCCGGCCTTGATGTATCCGAGGTCGGAGTTGTCCAGCCTCATGTTGATCTCGTAGTCCTCGTTGCCCGGCAGTGCGTGGCCGTCGAGGGTAAAGGTGGACGATTCATTGATCGCACGCGAAAACATCATGTCCTCGATGCCGCCGTAGAAGTTGCTGGAGCGTGTCCGCTGCATGAATTGGGTCTCGTCACCGCTGACGAAAGCACCACCGATGGTGAAGTTGATCCAGTTGGCAGGTGGTGATGGTTCGGCGGGGGCAGCCGGAGCCGGGGTTCCCGCTTGGGCTGTAGTTATGGTGAAGACCATGGCCGGGGTGAGCAGTGCGAAGCGCCATGTTTGGGACTTGGCCAGTACCTTTGAAAATCTGATTGGTTTCATATCCTTGGTATTTTGAGATTCCGGGTTCGGATTTTAGAAACGAAGTTCGACATTGGTATTGGAGCCGTGGACGGCCTCGTGACAACCGGCGCTCCAACAGGTGCCTTGGTTGAAGCGAGAAGTTGGTGCGGTGGAAGGCGAGACACCAGTGGGTGACACGACTGCTCCAGTTGGGCCGTGGGAGCCGGAGGGTCCCATTTGTCCGGAGTTTACTTGACCGCTAGTGGCTGTAAACGGCGCGGTATGCGAATCGAAGTGGCACTTGAGGCAAAGCGTGGCATTGCGCTCGGTGAGCATCTTCTGGTTCACCGATCCGTGCGGGTTGTGGCAGGTCGAGCATCCTTCCTTCACCGCGTCGTGCGAGAAGATGAAGTGTTGGGTCTGGGCCCTGTGGCACTCGGCGCAGGTTTCGTTCTTGCCGTGGAGTTGGGTTCCGCCGCCTTTGAGGGCGCTGCCCTTGTGCGGGTCATGGCAATCGCCGCAGGTCATCTTGCCAGCGAGCACCGGATGGCTGTAGGGCAGCATGAACTGTGCTTTTTTATCGATGTGGCACTGGAAGCAGGTTTGCGGGGATTTTTTGGGATTGACGATGGTGCCCGCGCCTCCGCCGGCCGCGACGTGTTTGCTGCCCGGGCCGTGGCAGGATTCGCAGCCCATATCAATGGCGTTCTTGCCCTTGGCCTGGAGTTTCGCATGGTCGGCGGTGCGGAAATTGCGAACGAGTTTCTCATGGCAGGTGGCGCATTCCTTGGTGCCCACGAAGGTGGCGCCCGGAATGCTGGGCGGGGCCATCATCGTGCGACCCGTGGTGCCGCAGGAAATCAGGACCAGAGCCACCGAGGCACCGGCACCCGCGCTCCATAACAGAGGACTTTGTTTGTCACGAACCCATCGGCTGAGGGTCGCGGCATGAGCAAGTTTCCAGAAGGTCTTCATGGGGATATGGGTGTTGCGGGGTTGGGATGATTGGAATCGGTTGTGTTTCGGTGGATGCGCAGGCGTGCGGGTGAAAGGTCGTGATTGACAGCTTAAATATCCGGATATTGATGTGCGTAAAGAATTCAGCATTTAAAGCGTCGTTTATGCATGAATATGCGGAGTCCGGCTCGGCCCATTGTCAATGGGTTATGAATGCGGGAAAACTCTAACTGTCGCCGTTCTATCACATCAAGTCCGCTAGATAACCGTTCGTCAGGAGCGCGTCAACCGTTAGAACAGGATCAGACTACATGATGGAACTAACAGACTAACAACCGACGGCAGATTCAAGGTTGTTTCTCGCCTTCACCTGTAAGGGCCGCCACTTCTGCCCGGCCTGCCACCAGCGCCGCGTCCGCCAGAGCGCCGATTGGATCGCCACCTCCGTCTGCCACGAAGTCCCCCACCGCCAGTTCGTCTTCACCATCCCGAAAATCCTGCGCGGCATCTTCCGCTGGTGCGTCATTGGTTCATTGGTTGACTGGTCACTGGTTCGTCTTGGAATACACCTGACCTCGAAGGCGTCCACACCCAAAGAATCCGCCGCCCGAAGATTTTTCAAAAGAATCCTTGGCAACGCGGGCCGGATAGGTATTTTCGCGCTTGAGGAATTTCCCTATGAATCCGACCGCAAACCACTGTCCCTTGCATTCATAGAGCTCCCTAGATTTGCCGAAAAGAAGGGATTCCAATGAACATACGAACCGCGTTCTTTTCCGCGCGCCTTAGCCTTGTGCTTGTTTCTGCGATGTCCTGCCAGGCCGTCAAAGCAGGCAGCGAAGCGGCGGCTGGCGGGAACCCTGCCAGCGCGAAGCCGCCGTCCGGCTGGCAGCAGTGGCACGGGCTGAACCGCGACGGCAAGTCGCTGGAGACGGGACTGCTGAAGAGCTGGCCGCCCGAGGGGCCGAAACTGCTGTGGAAGAATCCCGATGTCGGATTCGGGTGGTCCAGCGTGTCCGTCGGCGGCGGATTGGCCTACACGACCGGCCTCATGCCGGACAACCATCTGCACATGACCGCGCTCGACATGCAGGGCAAAATCACGTGGAGCAAGGACGTTGGCGCGGCCTTCACGAACAGCTACAAGGGTGCGCGCTCCACGCCCACGTACGAAAACGGAGACCTGTTCCTGCTGGGATGTCTCGGCGTGCTCGGATGCTACGACGCGAAGACCGGAGATACCAAGTGGCAGCGTGACATCAGGAAGGACTTCCAGTCACACCCGACGAAGTGGATGTTCGCCGAATCAGCGCTGCTTGTCGACAACATGGTGATAGCCACGCCGGGCGGCACCAATGCCTTCATGGTGGCGCTCAACAGGAACGACGGCACGACGGTGTGGGAGTCGGGCCCGTTCGGCCCGGCCTGCTACAGTTCGCCGATCTACGCCGTGTACGAGGGTGTTCCGATGATCATCAACGGAGCCGCCAACGGCATCGCCGGCATCCACGCGAAAACGGGCAAGCTTTTGTGGACCAACGATTTCGCCGCGGGCAACGTGGCCAATTGTCCCACGCCCATATGCGAGGACGGCCGCGTATTCTGGGCGGTCGGCTACGGCAGGGGGGGCATTTGCCTGAAGCTGTCGGTCTCTGGAGAGAACGTGACGGCTACGGAGCTCTGGCGGACCCAGGACGTCGATCCCCAGTACGGAGGATACGTGCTCCACGACGGTTATCTCTACGGCAGTGTCGGGTACGAGTGGACTTGCCTGGACTTCAAGACCGGCAAAACCCTGTGGAAAGCGGACGGCGTGCGCAAGGGAGCGATAAGCTACGCCGACGGCATGTTGTACCTTTACGGCATAGACAAGGGTCACACCATCCTGGCGCCGGCATCGCCGAAGGGACTGGAACCGGCCGGCGAGTTCCGCCTTTACGACCGGAAGAGCCCGCCGGGTCGAGCGCACCCGGCCATAGCCGACGGACGCCTTTACCTTCGCTGCGACATGGGCGTTTACTGCTTCGACCTGAGACAGGGTCAGCCCGCGAAATAGAAACAAATACTGCCGGTCTGGATACGTCTTCTCATGGCAATAGCTATCTCGCCATAACCACCGGCAGGGGTGGCGGACGGAAATCCGGGTCGTTCTTATCCTTGAGATACTTCTTCCCTCGATACGTGCCGAAGAAAGGAACATTGGCGTCGTTCCAGGTTGTGATCCTGACGAACTCCGCCTCGGTCAGGCCCGCCGCACATGGGTCCTTTTTCATCATCGCGACGAGTTTGCTGCGGTGCGATCCCCATGTCAGCGGCGGCTCCGGCCGATAATGGGATCGGCCATAGCTAGGATCCATGTAGCTGACGAGCCCCCTGCCAAGAAGGTTCTCGTAGGACAGGTTACGAGACTCAGTCAACCCCCATTTCCCCGCCTACCGGTCCGGCCACCGGCTCTTCCAACGGCCTTCACCCCAAAAGCAATTTCCTAGCATTATAGGAGCGCCCCAGCGCCGGGCGGGCATCCTTCATGATAACCGGCGAGATGTTAGTTTTCCGTTGGCTTGAGGCGGACCGATTGGAAGCGGGTCTGGAGCCGTGGCCAAATCGCCGCCGAATTTCCAACGAAATTCCCAACGAAATTCCTTGGCAACGCGGGCCGGATAGGTATTTTTCGCGTTTGAGGAATTTCCCTATGAATCCGACCGCAAACCACTGTCCCTTGCCCAAATCCGCCGTTTGGAGGTTCCTGTCTCTTTATTTTCACCGAAACACTGCCCTTCCGAACCACCGAAACACCTCTTCCAACCCCCATTTCCCCGCCCTCCGGTCCGGCCACCGGCTCTTCCAACGGCCTTCACCCCAAGAGCAATTTCCTAGCAATACAACTAATCTTGGTGCGGTAGCCTTGTGCCTTTGCGCCTTCCTTGCACTTGCCGCAGATACGGGTGCCCAATCGAACCAAATCGCCAACGTGCAGTCTTCCAAATCGCGTCCGGCGGCAGGCGGTAAAATAATCGAACTGCCCGGCATCGCCGTCTGGCCAGATAGCTTTATTTATCATCAAGGCAATCTGGGTTCGGCTACCTCCAACGCGATTGCTTTTGTGGTGAAGTATTTTTCCGTTAGACAGTTTGGTCAGGCCGGGCACCTTGATCCGTCCAGGTTATACCTCTATTGGAATGCGAGGCATTTCGCGCAGACTGTAGAGCCTGATAGTGGTATAAATACAAATCTTGATTCTGGCACGAGTGTATTGGGCGCGCTGCTTTCCCTGAAAGAAACCGGTTGTGCGCCAGAAAATGTCAATTGGAACATAGGCACCGTTAGCAATTCGGAACTAGTCGGAACGTATGTTTACAAAGGCTGGCCTTATGCCGACAATACCACCCAATTCAAGAAACAGCCGGACCCGATGAGCTACACGATTGCCTTGACCGAAGACATCTCATTTGATTCCGTTGGCAAAGACCAGAATGGCCGCGGCGCACAGAGTAATTTATCGGATGAATCTCTCCCCAAAGTCAACCCTTTCCCTAGCCTATGCAAGAATATCAAGTCCTACGACATTGCCAGTCCATACCGCAAAGCAAATCCAAAAATCCCGAACACCGTCGCCGAAAAGGCTGAGGTGCAGACGAAAATTGTGAATGCCCTCGCTAAAGGACATCCTGTGTTGATTGGATTGTTGGTGGCCGATAGTTTCTACAAAGCTCAGACGACAGGCGTGGTCCCTCTGCCTAACTTGGGCACCTTCTCCCCCATAGGCGGACACACCGTGGTGATTGTCGGCTATGGACCTTACATATCATCAACTCCATCAACGATGTACTTCAAGGCGATAAATAGCTGGGGCCCGACGTATGGCGCCAAAGGTTATCTTTACTTCCCGAATGAATACATTACCAATGTCACCATATTCCAAGAAGAGATATTTGAGATGTGGCATCCGTCAAATCCACCCATCTGAACTCGGCGGAGTGAAGAGAAAGCTCGGGCGATACCGTTTCACCCAGTTCGGATGCGAAAACCAGCGGCGGAGCGTTATTCCCCCCCATCCGCTCCGGCCCATGAAATCAAGCAACCCCCATTTCCCCGCCCTCCGGTCCGGCCCTGATCTTTATACACAAATCCGGGGAACGATTCCTCGCTTGGTTTTCAGCGCGGGTTGTGGTTCCAGGGTCGCGGAGCGACCTTGGAGGGTAGCCGTGGGTTTCAACCCACGGTTCCAAGGGTGATACGAATGTTGCGTCGCGTCGCGACGCTTGATGTGGGCGTGTGCCAAACGGCAACGAGGTTTCAGGCGTCGCTCCGCGACGCGATCCCTCATGGGATGCCATAAACCGTGGGTTGAAACCCACGGCTACCATCGGTTCGTCGCTCCGCGACGAAAACACCGCTCTTCGCTCTGCATCATCGCTGCAATCCACCTGCGAGATTCGGAGTGGTGGCTAAGGGCCTCCAGAAGGGCAGAGCACCC